>NZ_JAASHC010000019.1:0-96591 GCF_019734355.1 Bacteroides sp. K03 | reverse complement strand
AATATTAAGAAATTTATTCTTATTAACGTTCATAAAGAACTATGTTTTCCATGGCAAAGATAATGGTAGAGGAACGGGATGATTCTCTACGAGGAAAAAAATGACAGATATAATTGGTTGATATACAGGTTTTTGCTATGTGGTGTTATTTGTCCTCTTTTTTTGTCTGTCATTTTCTTTTTTGAGTGTATCTGTAGTTTTTAAATAATTACAAACTTCAGTCAGATATACTAAAATTGTATTACAATAGGATAAAATATATTCATAAGCGACATATAAATACTTCTTTTTGTTGCAGTGTATTTTCTTTTCGTTACTTTTGCGGTTATACTCCCGAAGTATCGCTTTTAGAGTAATCAGTTTAAGTGTTTTTTCGGAAAGCAGCGAAACTATCAAAAGACACATTTAAGCTGAATGGGGAGCTGTATGTTGTAAATCAACGATATACGCACCTTTTCAGTATATAGATGTGTCTGGGTTGTTTGCTGCACCTCCGAAAAACTTATATATTGGAATTGGGTACGTTTTTTGTACCCAATTTCAGTTATACAATAATATAAAGAGCATGAGCATATTGAGGTACAGATTTTATTTATCTGGTAGGCAGCAAGAGTCTGATACTGATTCTCCTTGTCCTTGCCTGATGAAAACGGATATGGAAGAATCTGAAAATATATATGATTTTTTGAAGGATTACTTTTGGGAAATAGAATCTGAAAAAGATTGGAGAAAGCTTTCTCTTTCAAACTTGAAATGTAGTCGTTGTTTGTTGTGTGCTGCACTGAAACTTGTAAAAAAGGAGAAAGATAAATACGGAAAAGAAAATGTTGCCAGATTGGCTACTGCAAAATCCATTGTATCAAAGAGGTACTTCAAGTATAAATTGCTAAAATGGTTTGTGTGGATGAAGAAATCATAATACCGGAGCCATGTGAAACCTTATTATTCTTTATGTAACAGATAAATACCTGTTTTCCCCGTTAACATTTTTAACGGACTATTTCAATATCTATTTTTGTGGATACAAAAGTATATACTTTTGGGGTATTAAAGTACGTACTTTTAGGATATAAGAGTACGTATTTAACACAGACTTAAATACGTACTCTTGTAATATAAAGTATAGATGTTGATAATTGTTTGATATAGAATAATATAAATAGTAATATAATACAAAGAGGGTACCCATCACGGGTACCCTCTTCTCTACATTATTCACCAAATAAATAGTGTGATTGACTTATTCTATTCTAAAACTAAATTCGGATCTGATAGAGTATACGTCTCATAACTGGTTACAAACTCATCAATACAGTTTGGCTCCGGATGATATACCGTACGAAGTTGGATCTCCATTGTATCGTCTCCTCCTTCGAGCATGATCGGATAAATCATGTTGTCGTTTTCATCACATAAGTCTGCAATGTTGTATCTTAAGTCTGTCACCTTTGTACCATCTGTTTTAGTATAGCATACTTCATAAGCTACAGCATTTTCATACCTCGTCTTTATTTTGAAACTATACTTATCAGGCATTTGATGATAAGTGAAATCAGTAGGGCTGGTATTAATAATCGCATTCTGATAAGAATCCCCGTAGCTGATAGCTGTTACACTATATTTGATAGAGTGGAGATCATGTTCTGCATTATTGTTATAGAAGTTGAAACTGTAACTTCCTTCATCCAAACCTGTGATAATGAAACTACCCGGATTGTCCGGAGTTGTTTTATGTACTTCGTATTCACCGCTTTCCCTGTCCATATTCCACATAGCCGTAGTTGTTGCTACCTTTGGATCTGAAAGCCAATAGAGCACTTTTACTCTTTCTTTTCCGGGATAGATCTTCACAGAATCGAAGCGGGCCAGATAGATCGTTTCACCATCCGCCAAGTATTTATCATGCAAAGAGTTCATATCTGAGCAAGCGCATAAAGCGGATACAGCAGCGATCAGTATATAATTTATCTTTTTCATTCTTTTAATCGTTTAATAGTTACTTTTTTCTTTCCTTATTTACTCGGCAGGAGTTTCAGGTTCCGGTTCTGGTTCCGGTTCCGGGGTAGATTCTTTATTCGGGTCTTGTCCCCAGAATTCTAACTCGGAAATATGTATCATCTCAGTACCTCCCCAGGTTTTGTCAATCTGGAACATGAGATAACGTACTTCGTAGGCAGAACCATAAGTAAAGTCATAATCTTCACCTCCGGCACCTTTTTCGATATCTTCATCCGTACAACTCTTTTTACCTACCGGCAATCCTGATGGTTTAATTGATTCATATTCGCCCAGCAGTGTCCATGGATGTTCGCCTTCGTTGATCGGATTTACGCGTGCTTTATCATCAGGTGAACCGTATACTTTGAATATTCTTGGATTACCGTGATTGTAAACCCAGTCGGCAGTACCGCGCTGATAGAGTTTGAAACGGCTCAGACGGAAAGTGCGTCCCATATCGAATGTGAAACATACCGGGAATGGGTATCCGGCAGGTGTATGGAAGAAATTACTGGTGCTGGTACCGTGCATTGTTTTGCCATCCCACAATCTTTCGATAGGATAGGTGGTACTATACTGTCTGTAAGGTATATCCGGGTCATCATTCCATTTTTTGAAATACTGTTGTGTTTCATCTTTCGGTTTGATAAATTCTTCGTAAAGAGGTACCAAAGTCACTGATTTAACATCTGTTTTATTTCCCCAGCGGTCTCTAACCTGTACATAAAAAGTATGGGGTACGGCTTCATATCCACGTATATACGCTGTACCATCTTTGGCACTTGAGTAATAATTACCCACGTTCTGCTGTACATCCGAACCTTCCATGATATCTTCTGATACCATTATCACGATGTTTCCTCCTGTCGGGTTTTCCCAGCTAACTTGCATTCCACCGAAAGTTGGTATCAACTCCATTGAGTTTTCTACGTCATAAATAGCAGATTGTGCCGGGTTGACGGTAAATTCTACCGGAGTGGAGAAATTATGGCTACGGTCTACAGCATACAATGTCACCTTACGTGGTTCGGCTTTGGCGAAACCGTCTATTTTGATTTGGGTTCCGTACATAGACGATTTTACTATCATTTTTTCGCCAGTATCCAGTGTGTATTCGGCTTGTACATATAGTAAATCGCGATCATCCGGCAGTACATAACTCAATATGGCACCTCCCGATACTTGTTCCACCTGTTCCACATTGGTTATTGGTTTGGGTGGAATGTTATCCACCGGATATTGTCCGATGAATTCTTCCTGGCAGGAAAACAGAGCTCCTGCGGCGAGCAGTAATAAGAATATTTTTTTCATGATTACGTTTTGTTTTAATATTGTAAAAGATATAGGTTAATTACCAGCCCGGATTTTGCACCAAATTAGTGTTAATCATCATTTCACTTTCAGCAATAGGCCATAACATATCTCTCTGAGTGAACTTCGGTGAATAGTAAATTTTTATTTTATTGAAATCTTCTACAGTTTCTCCTTCTACATTCCAGCCACGAATCTTTTTATTGAATTGTTCGAAAATGTCGAATTTACTTTTCTTTGTACCGTTAGCCCAGCGACGCAGATCATAGAAGTAATGACCTTCAAATGCAAGTTCGAGGATACGTTCTTGTTGAATGATATCACGCATACCATCTTTTGTCAGGTATTTATCCGGGTTGATAGAATGATTTGCCCATGCTTCTTCAACGGATGGAAGGAAGGCGCGTTCACGTACCAGATTGATATATTTGTATACCTCTTCATTAGGAGCGCTTAATGACTCATTCAATGCTTCTGCATAGAGCAGATAAAGGTCTGCCAGACGGATGATAGGGAAAGCATAGTTTGTTCCCTTAAACTCTGTCTTTGAATCTTCCGTAACATAAGTAGTATAAGGTGTCAACTTACGTATGAAGTATCCGGTTGTAGAATAGTATTGGTTACCATTACGTCCGGCAGGATAGTTTGTCGGATCGCCGGCAAGGACCTTCACTGTTTGAGATTTGGATTCATCTGTTCTACCGGCTCCGAACCATACTGAACCGTCAAATGCAACATCACCATAGAAACGTGGCTCACGGTAAGTATTCAGACGGGCTGTCGGGTAATTCTGTTCAATGTATAACTTTTGCACAGCGTCACCACGAGTTACTTCATAACGTGATTTATACCAACCGTTTGCATTCCAGTCTTTATCTTCTTCAATGGGTACACCATTAGAGGAATAGAAATTCTCAATAAATTCCAATGTTGGATTCCAGTGTGAATTCAGACGTGCTGTACGGCAATAAGCATTGAGTGCAGGCATCATGTTGAACTGATAATCTTTCGTGTTCAGGTTGATTCTGTTTGACCAGATGTATTCTCCCTGATTGTTGGCATGATCTGTGATAAGTTGGCTGAAAGTTAAGATTTTGCGTGTATCTTCTGAAATTTTCAGCGTACCCAGATTTGTATAATGGTAAAGTTCGTGATTTCCCATTTCGCAATATTTGATTGCTTCTTTACATGCTTGGGCTGCACGAGTCCATTTTGCAGGGTCGTAAGTAGTAGGCCACAATGCTTTGCCATCTTTATCTTTGAATCCGGCATAGTTATTACTATTACCATTAAAGAACGGACTGGCCATGTGTACCAGGATTTTTGCTTTTAATGCGGCAGCAATAGGGCGGGTGATACGACCATATTCAGTCATTGCCATTTCTATTTTATCCGGCAGATGAATTCCTGAATCTTCTTCTTCGTCAAGATTGCTTCCGATACATTCGTCAAGTAGACTGATAATATATTCGATACAGTCGTCCAGCGGTTCTCTCGGCAGACGTACTTCTTCCGGTTGACTGGTGATAGGAAGATTGTCACGTACTACAACGATAGGACCATACTTCTGTACCAGCATCCAATGGTAATATGCTTTCAGAAATTTCACTTCGAGTACCCAACGAACTTTATCGTATTCTTCAAGATCGCGTACCTGATCTACGTTTTCAAGGAAGATGTTACAATGGCGTATAGCCTGATAGAAGTTGTTCCATGATCCCATACTGACAGAAGTGACACTATTTCCGTTTAATAATAGTTTCATACCATTGGTCTGAACATTATTATAAGCGGTTATTTCGTTACCATACATATAGACGTCATTTGTAGCAAACTGGCTTGGTATGTATGAGTAACATGTGGCCAGATATTTTTCTGCACTCACCTGATCACGGAATGCATATTCAATGGTTCCCAATTTGTCGGGCATGACATCAAGAAAATTACAACTTGTAGTCAGCGCCATTGAGAGGGCCAATATAGATAAATATTTCTTTTTCATTTTGATCTGTTTATTGTATGATTAGAATGAGAAGTTAACACCAATATTATTTACGCGTTGGAGTGGATATTTAAATCCTTTATCCATACTTGTCATTTCAGGATCCCATGTATCAAATTTGCTGAAGCACAATAAATTAGTTCCGCTATAGTAAATACGGATGGTGTTCATATGGAGCTTCTTTAATATCTTTTTCGGGAGTGTATATCCAATTTCCACTGATTTCAGGCGAAGGAATGAACCGTCACGCATGAACCAAGTACTGGTTTGAGAGTTATTTGAAGATACAGTAGAAGACAAACGGGGCCAGAAAGCGTATACATCCTGATTACGTTCACTCCAGTAACTGTCGGCAATGGCTTGCATTACCTGAGTTCCGCTACCTGAGCCGGTGAATGGATGCATTACATTATAGTCCATCCAGAATGATTCACGGGCAGAACCCTGGAAGAAACAAGAGATATCAAGACCTTTCCAACCATACGTCAAACCGAAACCGTAAACAATTTCCGGGCTTTCGTCAGGATATCCAAGGGGTACTTTATCAAGAGCGGTAATTTGTCCGTCACCATTGATATCTACGTATTTGATATCACCACCACGGCATTCTCCGAATTGAGTCGGGCTGTTGTAGACCTCATTATCATCAATAAAGAGACGTTCGGCTACATATCCCCATGTTTGTTTCAGTTTTTGATCGATACGTGATAACCATGGTGTTTTGCTGTAATCTGGTTCTTCGTATACTTTGTATTTACCACCTGCCCAAGTCAGGTTGGCACGTGCCTGCATGTAAGAACCATTTTTGAACGCATGATTATAGTCTAAAGAGATATCGATACCTTGGCTGATTGCTTCACCCAAATTGGATTTAATACTAGCCTGCAATCCCATAGAACCCGGAAGAGAAGCACGAGACATCAGGATATTATAACGGTAGTCGCGATAAACATCCACCTGTAATTCGAGGTCATTGAAAAGACCGATTTCCACACCTAAATTGGTTTTACGTGAAGTTTCCCAGGTGATATCATCGTTGGCATAACGATTGATACTAACACCATTTACAGAGTGCAGACCGGTATAGTCATTTCCCCATGTATATCCATAACTACCATTGTTCAGATTAACTTCCGAGCGATAATAGAAACGGTCTTCTTTCGCACCGATCTGGTCATTTCCTACTAAACCGAAGGTTGCTTTCAGTTTCAGTTTGCTAAGTACTTTTTTCAGTGATTCCGGATAGAACGGCTCATTACTGATAATGTATCCTAAACCGGCTGAAGGGAAGAATCCATAACGTTCTTTCTCAGAAAAACGTTCAGAACCGTTGTAACCGAAGTTACCTTCGAAGAAGTAACGGTCGTCAAAAGCATAAGTTACACGTCCTGAGAGACCCATATTACGGTAAGGAAGGGATAACTGTATGGTACTGGTTTTCTTAGAGTTCTTTTCATCACGCAAATAATATACCAACAAACCACTAATAGCATGCTTTTTATTGAAGGTGTGGTTATAAGTCAGTGTTCCCTGGAAATAAGTGGAGTTGATAACTTCCTTATTTTCATTTCCAACAGCCAGATAGTCTGTACCGGCAGAGGGATTAAGACAAGTCAGGAAGTAAGTATTCTGAGCCGGGTTGTAACCTCCTGCAGTGAAGTAGTAAGGTTTATATGTACGGTCAATACTGTAATTGGTTTTTCGGTTGGTATTAAACATACCTCTCAGTTTCAGTCCTTTCAATATGAAACCTAAATCCTGCTCCAATTCCATTTGAGCAAAAATTGTAGAATTCTGTCTGTCCTGATAACCTTTCATCAATTCAGCATAGGGATTGATAAAAGTATTTTCACTACCACCATAGAGAATGTATGGAGTCGTTTCGTTGGCTTTATCCGGTTGGTAATAAGCCGGATATTCTACCGGACTCGATTGAGAAATCATTTTGTACAGGTCACTTCCTGAATGTACCGGACCGGTATAATCGTCCATTGTAGCTTGCAAGCGTACTCTTACCAATGTTGATTTACTAACATTGATATCTACGTTACTACGAAGCAAATATTTGAATAGACTGATGTTATTGTCGAATCCGTTTGCTTTGGCATTTTTAAAGATACCGGCGTCGTGTGACAGTGATCCGGCTACATAGTATCTGGCTACTTTACCACCACCGCTTAGATTCAGATTACCACGCAAGTTGGTTGTGTGGTTCTTCAGCAACATATCATACCAGTCAACCGCAGGGAACACATTGGGGTTCAGACCGGCAATTGTATTGTCTATCTTCTGTTGGCTATAACGGGCGGGAGACGACGGGTCACGTGTAGTGATAGCCTCGTTATACATATTCATATAAGTGATAGGATCCGTCCATTTCACCTCTTTTGTCGGAGCAGAAATAGACGTTTCAAAACGGGCTGAAATCTTACTTGGACCTTCAGAACCTTGCTTTGTAGTTACCAGAATAACACCATTAGCACCACGTGCACCATAGAGAGCAGTTGCCGTAGCATCTTTCATGATAGAGAAACTGGCAATGTCATCTACTTGCAGACGTGCTAAGTCTTCTGACTCCATTTCTACATCATCTACCAGGATAAGCGGTGACTTTGCGTATCCGAAGGTTGTTACACCACGTACAAAGAAGTCTGCATTGTCTGCACCCGGTTCACCACTACGCTGATAGGAGATAAGACCTGCTACACGTCCGGCAAGTGCTGTAGTAAGGTTACTTGTAGGTGCTTTCAGCTCTGCCGGTTTGATCGTTGATACAGATGCAAGCACGCTTTCTTTTTTCTGCTTGGCAAAAGCAACAACGGTAACTTCATCCAGTTCGTCTACTTTTTGTTTTAGTATGATTCTAAGGTTATTCTTATCACCTACTGTGATTGTTTGGGATTCCATACCCAAATACGTAATTTCGAGTTTGGCTCCTTTGGGTACATCAATCGAGAATGTACCATCCATATCTGTCGTTACCCCTCTTGGTGTACCTACTACCTGGATAGCAGCTCCCGGAACAGTTTCTCCGGTTTCGTCAATAATGGTACCTTTCAATGTGATGTTTCGGGATTGTGTGACGCCCGGAACAGATGGAGAGGTGGCAAAAGCGGTAACTCCATAATTTGGAAAGGAACCTAACATGCCCAACAATAGTAGCATTGCGCTACACCTTTTGGTTAGAAAAGGAAAATTGTTTTTCATCTTCTTTAATTAGATTTTAATTAATAAAAAGTATAATTTCACAAATGTTATCGATGTGTGCGTTAACACTTGGTGCTGCAAAGGTATTAAATCGTGAAAAGATGTTTTTATGTATTGTTTCAAATACTACTTTATTTGTCTCTGAATCGTTTTTGGGACGCTATTGATAGTAAAATGAGATAAAATTTCAAATGGATTGTGTTTTGGTTGGCAAATCAGAGGGGGGCTGGGTAGGTGAATACAGAAAGCAGATCAAGATGAATATATTTATCCGTGTTTTATCATATTACAGTTGTTGCTTTTTTAAGAAATAAGTACCGTATTGCCTCCTTTCTCGTCCTGAAAATATAGCTGTTAGCCTCGTCTCATATCCTGTTATATAAATATTTTCTATGATAGTTGATACGCTATTATAAGTCTATGAGATTATAGTGATAATGGTGATAGCTATTAACGGCTAACTTTGTGGGTGAATAAAAAATAATCGACCATGAGAAAGCATACGCATATTGGAATAAAGTCTTTTTTTGTACTATTGGCTTCTGCTGTTTTGGTGGGGTTTACTTTCCGTCAGGCGGTTCAATCTGAAGGTGATCCTTTGTTTATAACTGGGTTAACTCCGTATAAAGCAGGCGTCATTACATCGCAAAAAGGGATGAAACGATTAGTCCTCTATTCGTTTGACTGGAAGGAGAGTTTGCAAAAGTGGGATTTGGATGCTGTACCCAGTGGGGTAGCTGTAGCTGGGGATAAAATCTATGCCACAGTTACTGGAGATAAGAATGGAGTGTATATTCTTTCCGCCTCGGGAGATTCAAAAGAATATATACCAACCGGTTCGGGAGCTTGTTTCCCTCTGGCAGATGAGAAATCGAATAAACTGTACGTTTGTAATCAGTTCTCAACAACAGTTTCTGAAATTGATTTAGGGAGTAATAAAGTGACGCGTGAAGTAAAAGTACTTCGTGAGCCTAAATCATCTATACTTGATCCGAATGGAAAGTATTTGTTCGTTACCAATTATCTTCCCCAACAACGGGCTGATATAGATACAGTGGCAGCATGTGTTTCGGTTATTGATTTGAAAAGTTTTCATAAGGTACGCGATATCCAGTTGGCTAACGGGAGTAATGCTCTACGTGGTATGACGCTTTCTCCCGATAGCCGTTATTTATTGATAACGCATAATCTGGGACGCTTTCAGGTACCTACTTCACAGTTACAACAAGGTTGGATGAATACCAGTGCTATCAGTATTGTTAATCTGGAAAGTCTGAAATTTGAGGGTGCGGTATTGCTGGATGAACCCGAACGTGGTGCAGCTGGTATATGGGATGTGAAATGTGCGGATAATAAAATAGTTATCAGCCACTCCGGTACACATGATATCAGTGTGATTGATTATCCCGGTTTTATTCAGAAGTTTAATGCTTATCCGCAAAAAGATGCATTGACATATGATCTTCGTTTTTTGTATGGTCTTCGGGATCGGGTAGCATTGGCAGGGAACGGTCCGCGCAGTTTGATACTGAAAGATGGAAAGGCGATTGTCCCCACTTATTTTTCGGATACATTGAATATTGTTGATTTGAATACGCATCAGGTAGATGCTGTGCCTTTGGTACAGAACCGGGTAGAGAGTCGTATACAACGTGGTGAGAAGTACTTTAATGATGCGGAGCACTGTTTCCAGAACTGGCAGTCGTGCAACGGATGCCATCCGGGAGATGCCCGTACAGATGGTATGAACTGGGATTTGATGAATGATGGCATCGGTAATCCGAAGAACTGTAAAAGTTTACTTTTCTCACACGTTACACCTCCCAATATGATTTCGGGTATCCGTGCTTCTGCCAATGTAGCTGTGCGTGCCGGATATAAATTGATTCAGTTTACTGATCTTCCGGAAGATTTTGCAGATTGTGTAGATGAATATCTGATGGATCTTAAACCTGTTCCCAGCCCATATCTGGTGAATGGAGAACTTTCGGAGAAAGCACAGCGCGGTCGTAAGGTATATGAAAAACTAAAGTGTGACGAATGTCATTCGGGACCCTATTATACCGATATGAAAATGCATCGTATTGGAGAAGATGTTGAATTTGAAAATGGATGGGATACACCGACTCTTCGGGAAGTATGGCGTACGGCTCCTTACTTATTTGACGGAAGGGCTGCTACGATGAAAGATGTTTTTACGGTTCATAAGCATGGTATTGATAAAAAAGTATCTGATAAGGAAATAGATGAACTCGTAGAATATGTGAATTCTCTATAAAAATGAAAAATATGATATTGGAAGCAAATATAGAAATTGTCCATAGGCTTTATCAAACGGGAAAAGGGTCTTTTAAGGAGATGCTTTTTCAGTTGATGGCTTTGTATGAGGCAGTCTATACACCGGTACGCATTGTAGTATTCGGTGCACCCCAAAATAATGAAGAATACTGCGAACGTTTCAGTCAGATTCGTAATGTTATTGCTGAACGATTTGGAAATACGGCTCCTACAGTGAGTTATGTTGCCCAACCTCCATGTCCGCAAGGTCTCGTGATGGAAGTACATGAAGTGGTGTTGACGGATGCTGACTGTATCTGTTATAAAACATTGGATAATGTGCCTTATATTACAATTGAGCGTAAAGGATGCAAGCGTCTGTTTATGAGTGGGATTATTGGCGATGTGCTTCATGCTACTATCCGCAGTCAGGCGGATGAGGTGTTCAGAACAATTTCTCATATAATGGTTGCCGAACAGATGCCTGTTTCTTCTATTGTACGCCAATGGAATTACATTGAGAAAATAACAGATTGTGATGTCACGGGACATCAGCATTATCAGGACTTTAACGATGCCCGTTCTTTGTTTTATCAGTCCGTACAGTGGGCAGACGGTTATCCGGCGGCTACTGGTATCGGTACTCAGTGGGGAGGGGTAATGATTGATATTGATGCTCTGCTCTGCCAGGATGAAACGGTTTGTGTGAAACCGGTAGATAATCCGTTACAGGTCTCTGCCCATGCCTATTCACAGAATGTATTGCTGGGTGAAAAGGATGAGAAGCTTGATAAAAAGACTACTCCTAAGTTTGAACGTGCCAAGGCTATATGGAAGGAAGATCATGGATTTGTCTATATCTCCGGTACTGCTGCTATCCGAGGTGAACAAAGTCTGGAAGGAGTGGGGATTGAAGAACAAGCACTTGCGACGCTGGAGAATATTAAATATCTTGTTTCGGCCGAAAATCTTAGGGAATCGGGCATTCCGGTGGTGACGGAAGATGCATCCTATATCTGCTTTCGTGTTTACGTCAAAAGATGGGAGGATATGGCAAAGGCTTGTGAGGTTATCACCCGTCAGTATCCTGATCTTCCAGCTATATATACTCTTACGGATGTTTGTCGCTCTGAACTTCTGATTGAGATTGAGGGAATGGGGGTTATTTGAGAATGGAGAATGGAGAGGGGAGAAGGAGGTTGCACTATGAGGTTATAGGGTTATAAAGTTGTAAGGTTATGGAATTATTAGGATATGGGCTGCGCTATCATGTTGCACAGTTAACTTTCAATTTTCAATTTTCAACTTTCAATTAATTAAATAATTATATTAAAACGATGAAAACAACAAAAGTATTAATTGCGGCATTTATTGCCTGCTGTGGGGTAGGGATGACCTCTTGCTCTACAGAATCTAAAAAGACAGAATCAGTTATGACACAAGAAAAGACAACGTATCAGAAGAAGTTTACAAATGCTGACTTCTACAAAGATGGAAAGTTTGATCAGGAAGCTGCTAAGAAAGCATTTCTGGATATGTTTGAGTTTTATGACGTACCTTTCACTGCATTGATGGAAAAGGACATCTGGTTTACCGATTTCGGACTGGGTGACTTTGAGAATACAGGTATGGGGGGGATCTTCTGGATTAACGATGCCGAACATGGCTATTTTGCTCATAGTATTTACTTGTTGCCTGGGCAGATGATTCCGGAACATGCTCATGTAAAAACTTCATTTCCTGCCAAACATGAATCATGGATGGTAAACCATGGGTGGGTATATAATTTCTCTGAGGTAGGAGACGAAACTCCTAATCCGCCTGCTATTCCTGCCGGTCACGGTCCGGTTAAGAGTAAAAACTTTGTAGTACAGCAGGTAGGTGACGTTCTTCGTTTGAAAGAACCTGAGACTTTCCATTTTATGATGGCTGGTCCCGAAGGAGCTATTGTTGAAGAGTGGGCCTGCTACCATGATAACGATGGTTTGCGTTTCACAAATAAAAAAGCAGCTTTATAACTAATACCTAAGATACCATGAGAAAAATAAATCATATTGGAATACCTACTCAGACACCGCAACCGGGTGAATCTTATGCAGAAGGTTTGAAAGTGTGGCTGACTAACTTTAATGAAAGCCCTAATAAAATAGAATTTCTTCGTTTTGAAGAAGGAAGCTGGATGCCGGAATTGATTCAGAAAACGGCTCATATAGCCTATGAAGTAGATAATCTGGAAGAAGAATTAAAAGGTGCCAAAGTACTTGTTGAACCGATGCCGGGAGGTGAAAATCTTACCATTGCTTTTATTGAGGAAGAAGGTATTGCACTCGAACTTATGTATTTTGAAAAGTAACTCTTAAATTAAAAAATATGGATAAGTTTATAAATAACCCTGATAATCTCACAGAAGAGTTGTTGGAAGGCTATGTGATGGCTTACAGTGATCAGGTAGCTATTGGAGGTGAGAATATTATTGTGCGTGCCAATGCTAAACCGGAAGATAAGGTTGCTATTATCACGCTTGGAGGTTCGGGTCATGAACCTGCATTGAGTGGTTTTGTAGGTGAAGGTATGCTCGACTGCTCTGTGGTTGGAGATATTTTTGCAGCTCCGGGCGCACAACGCGTTTTTCAGGCTTTGCAAATGTTCAAACGCGAAGCGGGGATCTTGTTGGTAGTACTCAATCATTCTGGTGATATTATGAGTGCAAACATGGCTTGTCAGTTGGCTGAACGGGTGGGTATCAAAGTGAAGAGTATCATTACCCATGATGATATCAGTGCCGGGCTGGATGCTCCCGATGAAGATCGTCGCGGATTGGCAGGTTGTGTGCCTTTGATTAAAGTGGTTGGTGCCGCTGCCGAAGAAGGTAAATCTCTGGACGAGATACTTGAAATAGGTGAACGTATGAATGCGAAGATAGCCACGCTTGCTGTAGCAATGAAAGCATGTACGCATCCACAAAATGGTATGAGCATTTCCGATCTTCCGGACGGTATTATGGAGATTGGTATGGGACAACATGGCGAAGGTGGTGGTGGACGTAAACCATTGGTTTCTGCCGATGATACTGCCGAGGAAATGGTAGGTCTGCTAATGAAAAAATTACAGCCTAAACCTGGAGATAAGGCGTTGCTTATCATTAACGGCGTGGGGGCAACTACTCATATGGAGATGAGTATTGTTTACCGTAAGGCTCATTTTATATTAGAAAATAACGGTGTTGAAGTGGTGTCCGGACGTATTGGTGAATTACTGACAGTACAGGAACAGGCCGGTTTTCAAATGATTCTGGCATTGCTGGACAATGATCATGTAGATTATTTGAAGAACCATATGTCTAATGCACCTTACTGGACTACTTTAGGAAAATAAGAATGGATAAATTAACTGTAAATGACTTTAAGAAAATGATTCAGAACGCTCTGAAAAATATAACAGAGCGTTCTGATGAGTTCTCTAAACTGGATGCTGTATTGGGGGACGGTGATCACGGTACAGCTATCGTACAAGCTATGTCGGCCATTGTACAATCGGCTGATAAAGGTACGGAATTCAAGAAAATGCTTGGAGATATGGGTTTCGACGTAATGTTGCAGATCAGTGGCTCTACCAGTACACTACTTGGAGGATTTTTTCTCGGAATGAGCGATACACTGGCAGATGGAGTAACTGAGCTGGATGCTGAAGGTGTAAAAAGCATGTTTGCCGGTGGACTTGCCGGTGTGAAAAAGCAGACTAAAGCCCAACGCGGAGATAAGACGATGATGGACGCTTTGATACCTGCTGTAGAAGCTATACAAGCCACAAATTCGTCTGATATAAAAATGTTGATGGCAGCGGGAGCAGAAGCTGCATTGAAGGGAGCAGCGGAAACTGTAGATATGAAAGCTAACTTTGGGCGTGCCCGTAATTATGGCGAACGTTCCATTGGATATGCCGATTCCGGAGCAAGCTCCTGGTCATGCATGTTTGATGCTTTTGCAAAAGCACTACTTTAAAGATATATAAAAACAGAATAAGAGAAAATGGCAGATTTAGATGATTTAAGAGATGGCTGCAACTTTGGGCTGGACCAGGCTGTGGCAAATCAGACTTTCCACATAAAAGGCGCAGGAAATCTTCCCTGGGGAATGAAAGACCGGTTATCACGTATATTTAATCCTGCGACAGGACGTACAGTGATGTTGGCTTGTGACCATGGTTTTATAATGGGGCCTACTTCCGGACTGGAACGTATCGACCTGAACATTGTACCACTTATTGAGTATGCAGATTGTCTGATGTGTACCCGTGGTGTTTTGCAGTCTGTTATTCCACCCACCACAAACAAATCAATTTGCTTGCGTTCGGATGCCGGTACCTCCATTTTGACAGAATTGAATGACAATGTATTGATTGATATCGAAGATGCAGTACGCATGAACGTTTCGGCTATGGCAGTGATGCTGGCTATCGGTGATAAAGAACATGAAGCTAAAACGGTGGCTAATCTCTACAAGGCAGTAGATAAAGGTACACGTTATGGCATTCCTGTAATGGGAGTTACGGCCGTTGGTAAAGAAATGGCTCGTGATGCACGTTATTTTGGTTTAGCTTCACGTATTGCAGCCGAGAATGGCGCTAACATTGTAAAAACTTACTATTGCGACGGTTTTGAGAAAGTGGCAGCTGCCTGCCCGGTTCCCGTAGTGATTGCCGGTGGTAAGAAACTTCCGGAGAGGGAAGCGCTTGAGCTTTGTTATATGGCTATCAATGACGGTGCTTCCGGGGTAGATATGGGACGTAACGTATTCCAGTCAGAAGCTCCCGCCGCAATGATTCAGGCAGTTTATGCAGTAGTACACCAGAACTATAGTGTAGATCAGGCTTTTGAACTGTTTAACGAATTAAAAGCTAAATAGTGATGATACGCCTGCGTTTATTAGCTCTGTTATTTCTTAGTTGTTCGTTGCATTTGTCTGCACAGGAAAAACTGGTACTTGCCGGTTCGGGAAATCCTGCGGTAATGATAGTAGATAAGCAATCGGGGGCTGTAGAATGGAAACATGCATTAGAAAAAGGAGAGGAGTGTAATACTGTAGCTGTTACCCGACAGGGCAATATTCTCTATTCTTACAAAAAAGGAGCAAAGCTGATAGGGACAGATCACCGTGTGATCTGGGATTATAAAGCCCCGGAAGGAACGGAACTTCAATCAGCAACTCTCTTGAAGGATGGCGGATTTCTTCTTGGCATCTGTGGCAATCCGGCACGGCTCATTGAACTGGATAAGAACGGAAAGGAGCGTAACCGTGTGGAGATTGACCTGCAAATAGAAAAACCACATGGTCAGTTCCGACAGGTTTTCCAGTTGCGCAACAAGAATTATCTGCTTCCTGTCATGGGAAAACAGAAAATGATGGAAATAAACCGGAAAGGTGCAGTAGTGGCAGAGTTTCCGACAGGAGGCCGGGCTTTTTCTTCACTCGAATTGAGAGACGGGAATATATTGCTTCCTTGTGGAGACGGGCACTTTTTTCAGGTTATTGACCGTAAAACAGGGAAGGAACTCAAACGGGTAACGTCTGAAGATGTACAAGGTGCTTCGCTGCTTTTTGTGGGACAGATATTGGATGCGGGCAAAGGAAATTTGCTGATCTGTAACTGGTATGGACACACAAAAGATGCTACAGTAGATGAACCTCAACTCATTGAAGTGGATGCAAACGGAAAAGTATTATGGAGCTTGAATGATAAAGAAAATATCGGTAAAGTTTCGGCAGCTTGTCTGGTGAGTAATCCCAAATTTAAGATAAATGTAGTAGAGTAATCCTCAAACTAATACATAACTGATATGAATAAGAAAATAGTAATAATGTCCGTTTGCATGGCATTGTCCCTTTCTGTTTTTGCACAGAAGAAAAGGGCAAAGGTAGCCGAACCTGCTACCTGGGCAGAAAGTATTGCCCGGGCAAAGAGTCAGGCTGATGCACAGATGCAAAAAACGCTTCGTCCGGTCGCTTCTAAAGTGATTAAGTCGAAAGCGGCAGCAGAGCCATTCTCTGCTGACATCAGCGGACTGGACGAAATGGTACTTTATACCTGGAGTACGGTGGACGGTACTTCCGATGATCAGCCAGTGTGGGCAAATGCCCGGCTGGTTGCTGCCGACGGTTCATCCGTGTGGTTAAATGATTTGAAGAATACCTTTAAAAAAGGTACCAGTGGCGGTTTGCGTTACAATGTAAATGCTAAGAATGCTGCTGTAACGATGAAAGGAAAAACCTATAATCGTACTATTATGACGGGGGGAAATGCACAGATTATTGTTCCGTTAGACAAGAAGTATGTGCGTTTTGAAGCAGAAATAGGATTGGAGAACCGTTCTTCAAATGGTTCGGTTATTTTCCGCGTACAAGGTATTACGGGTGGTGAAGCTGCCGGTAAACTTGTGAATGACTATCCTGGGGAAGCTGCTCTGTTCCTGCCCTTTGCCGGTGGAGATATGAAAGCGTTGGTGACTACGTATGATGCAAGTATTGAGAAACACGTTGCAGAATCTGTTATCAGGCTCTTGAAGGAACCGAAACATTTTAATGCTTTGTTGCAACAGGTATCTCAAAAAACTGCATTGGACGAACAGGTTATTGGCTATCTGAATCTGGCTCAGGATGCAATGAATGTTTATCAATTGCAGGAGGCTCTGGCATGGATCAATATCCGCGCTATTGAGGAAGCTGTAAATGATATGAATCAGTATAAAGGTTTTGATCAGACAACTAACCAAACCCGGTTGGCAGAATTGAAAATGCTTACCGGAAGAGGTTTCAATGATATTTATACCAATCAACCCGCTGCATTGGAGACTGCCAATAAAGCGCTGAAACTAAAACGGGATATCTTGCTGGCTAATCCTGAACTGGATGTTGACAAACTGATTGTAGGTCGTTATAAGATAGGTACTACTGCCCGTCAGGCCACACCTCGTGCATTGGGAACACAAAATAACAACTGGTCTAATCAGACTTCTGCTTCCCGTGGGGGCTTTGATGCTGAGATTACTGAGTTGTCAAATCTTCGTGGCGATATTAAGTCGAGAACGATTTTTAAACCAACTAACGGTTCGTCTCTTCCTGACCTTAAATTGCATTGGGACGCTGACCGTATTTTGTTCTCTATGGTGGATACCGACAAACGCTGGCAAGTGTTTGAGGTAGGTGTAGATGGTAAAGGGCTGAAAAAGATGATTCCTGATCTGGAACCTGATCTTGAGTTTTTTGACGCTACTTATCTGCCTTCCGGCAAGATGATTGCAGTCTCTAATATAGGTTACAATGGTGTACCTTGTGTAAATGGTAACGATGAAGTCGGTAATATGTGTCTGTATGATCCGAAAGACAATTCTTTGCGTCGCCTCACTTTTGACCAGGATGCTAACTGGGCACCGACAGTGATGAATAATGGCCGTGTCATGTATACCCGTTGGGAATATACTGACTTAACGCATTATTTTTCACGTTTTGTGATGCATATGAATCCGGATGGTACTGAGCAGAAGTCACTTTACGGTAGTGGCTCTTACTTCCCGAACAGTACTTTCGATGCAAAGCCGCTTCCGGGTAATACCTCTAAGTTTGTAGGCGTTATCTCCGGTCACCATGGTGTAACCCGTTCCGGTCGCCTGATGATCTTTGATCCGGCTAAGAGCCGCAAATCGGAGAAAGGCATGTTACAGGAACTTCCTTTCAGAGATCGCAAGATTGAACCGATTGTAAAAGATCGTCTGGTAGACGGTGTATGGCCTCAGTTTATTAAGCCTTATCCGTTGAATGATAAATACTTCCTGGTTGCAGCTAAGTTGAATGAGAATGCATTATGGGGTATTTATCTGATAGACGTATTTGATAATTTGACTCTGATTGCCGAATATGAAGGTGAAGGATTAATTTGTCCGATACCTGTGAAGAAGACTCCGACTCCTCCTATAATTCCGGAAAAGATTAAGCCGGGTGATAAGGAAGCCACGGTATTTATTCAGGATATTTACGAAGGTGAAGGTTTAAAAGGTGTACCCCGTGGTACAGTGAAGGCATTCCGTGTACTTTCTTATGAGTATGCTTACAACAAAACTCCGTCTGATCATTGGGCACAGGGGGTACAGAGTGGTTGGGATATCAAACGTTTACTGGGTACGGTTCCGGTAGAAGAAGATGGTTCTGCTATGTTTAAAATACCTGCCAATACGCCTATTTCACTTCAGCCGTTGGATAGTGAAGGACGTGCTATTCAGTGGATGCGTAGCTGGTTGACCGGTATGCCGGGTGAAACGGTTTCATGTATCGGTTGCCATGAGGATCAGAATCAGATTCCTATTCCTAAACGTGTGATAGCCTCACAGATTGCTCCTCATACCATAACGAAGCCTGAAGGTGGACAGCGTTCCTTTACTTTTGATCTGGAAGTACAGCCGGTACTTGACCGTGCCTGCGTAGCTTGCCACAATAGCGATAGTAAACTGGCCGACTTCACCGGAGGACGTATTGATAAGTTTACCGGATTTGGTGAAAGTTATCTGAATCTTCATCCGTTTGTGTACCGTCAGGGACCGGAAGCCGAAATAGAAGTACTGAATCCGTATGAATATCATGCTTCTGTAAGTCCGCTTATAAAGCTACTGAAGAAAGGACATCATGGTGTGGAACTGACAGATAAAGAATGGCAGACCTTGTACAACTGGATTGACTTCAATGCGCCTTATCATGGCAAGTTCAAAGCCAATGTATTTAAAGGGGTAGAGCAGATCAGCCGTCGTACGGAACTGACAGAGAAATATGCAGGTTCGGGTGTAGACTGGAAAGCCGAAATCCGTTCGTATGCCGACTATCTGAGCAAACAGGAAAAACCTGCTGCTGTGAAGCCTGAACGTAAGGAATATAAAGACAAAGAGGTGAAACTGAAAGGCTGGCCCTTTGATGCTGCTACTGCCAAGGCGATGTTGAGCAAAGAAACAGAAACGCAGAAGAGCATTGAACTTGCTCCTGGTATCCGGATGAACTTTGTACGAGTTCCGGCTGGTTCCTTCGTAATGGGTAGTAACCGCGGACATTCCGACTATTCTCCTGTAAGCAAACAGGTCGTGAAGAAAGCTTTCTGGATGGGTGAAATAGAGGTAAGCAATGAACAATTCCGTACCATCTTCCCTGAGCATAACAGCCGTTTTATTGGTCAACTTTGGAAAGACCACGTACACGAAGGTTATCCGGCTAATAATCCGGAACAACCGGCTATCCGTGTAAGCTGGCAAGAAGCTATGGACTTCTGTAAGAAGTTGAGTGAGAAGACCGGATTGAATGTAACCCTGCCTACAGAGGTACAGTGGGAGTGGGCTTGCCGGGCTGGTAGTGATGATGACTTCTGGTATGGTTCCCTGAATACGGACTTTGCCAAGTTTGAGAATCTGGCCGATGTACAATTGAATAAAGCGGCCGTGCGTGGTGTGAATCCACAACCGATGAATCCGAATGACAGTTGGTATAAGTATTACACATACCAGCCGAAAGAGAACGGAGTGGATGATGGTAATATGCTGATGGTAAAAGGGGGTAGTTATCAGGCCAATCCATGGGGATTGTATGATATGCAGGGTAATGTAGCCGAATGGACCCGTTCAGACTATATGCCTTATCCGTATAATGAGAAAGCACAAGACGGTACCGGTACAGAAAAGGTAGCCCGCGGTGGATCATGGACGGAACATCCCAAAACTTGTACATCTTATTACCGGAAAGCTTATCTGCCCTGGCAGAAGGTTTATAATGTTGGCTTCCGTGTGATTATAGAAGACTAAGAGTTTATCACAAAGTAATGCAGAGTTTCACAGAGTTTATTATTATTGAGAATCATAAGTAGTACTCTGTGAAACTTTGTGTTATTGTGTGGTGAAATAAAATGAAGACCGAATGGATAAAATAGAACTTATTGCGGGTCCCTGTAGTGCTGAGACTCGCGAACAAATGATGAAGACTGCAACCCAACTACGGGCCGTAGGTATCCGGACATTGCGTGCAGGATTGTGGAAACCTCGTTCACACTACGGAACATTTGAAGGAGTGGGCGAGAAGGGACTGGCATGGATGGAAGAGATACAGCAAACTTTAGGTATGCGGGTGATGACTGAAGTGGCACTGCCCTCACATGTAGAAGCTGCCTTAAATGCCGGGTTGGATATGCTTTGGATTGGAGCTCGTACTACAGTGAATCCTTTTATGATGCATGAACTTGCCGAGGCATTACGTGGAACAGATATTCCAATATGGGTAAAGAATCCTGTCTCTCCCGATCTGGAACTATGGATAGGAGCTATCGAACGCCTGCAACACGCGGGGGTAAAGCGCATTGGTGCCATACATAGAGGCTTTTGCCTGGTAGACAATGCGCCTTATCGCAATTCTCCGTTGTGGGATCAGATAAAAGAACTCCGTAATCGCGTTCCTGGTATACCTGTTTATTGTGATCCCAGTCATATTGCAGGAAAACGTGAGTTGTTGCTTCAGATTTGTCAGGAGGCACTATCTCTGAAAGTGGACGGATTGTTTATTGAATCCCACTGTTGCCCGCAGGAAGCTTTGTCTGATGCTGCACAACAATTGACCCCCGCGGCTTTGTCGGATATGTTACATACGCTGAATATAGATTGATCAGGATTGAAAAATGGTATGTTTTCTTGTCTCAAACCTAAGATTGGGATAATAGTGCAAGTCTATGGAATAATAATATAAACCCGAGTCAGGCTAATAGCCTATTTTTGCATTGGACAAAATAAATTATAAAATAACCATGAAAATCAAAACAGGACTGCTATCACTAATGATAGTATGCGGCGCATGTAGCCGAACTACCCAACCAGCGGATGTGTTAAAAGATAACTTCGATTTTGCTTCCGGGCAATTGAATTTCGCCTTTTCGGAAATAGACCAGGTGAAGTCTGCATTTACAGAAGAGCAAAAAGAGAAGATGTTAGTCAGCCCTCGTAATATCGAACCGGATGGTTCACTGCATCTCGTCGCTTCACGGGATTGGTGCAGCGGATTCTTTCCGGGAGAATTGTGGTATATGTATGAATATACCGGCAATGAGTATTGGCGACAGAAAGCTGAAGAGTTTACCGCACCTATTGAGCGTGAAAAGACCAATGGCCGTACCCATGATATGGGCTTTAAAGTATTTTGTAGTTTTGGTAACGGATACCGTTTGACGCATAATTCTGATTATAAAGGAATACTTATCGAATCGGCAGAAACGCTGATTACCCGGTATAAACCCAATGTGGGTTGTATCCGTTCATGGGATCACAATAAAGATAAATGGCAGTGTCCTGTTATTATAGATAATATGATGAATCTGGAGTTACTGTTCTGGGCTTACAAACAAACCAACCGGGAAGAATTTTATGACATCGCTGTAAACCATGCACGTACAACAATGAAGAATCATTTCCGCGACGATTATAGTTCGTATCATGTAATTGATTATGATACAATCAGCGGAGAGGTTCTGAAAAAGAACACACATCAGGGATATGCGCATGAATCAGCATGGTCACGTGGACAGGCGTGGGGATTATATGGTTATACTATGTGTTACCGTGAAACGAATCTTCCGGAATTTCTGGAACAGGCCAAACATATTGCCAACTATATCTTTACCAGTAAAACACTTCCTGAAGACTTGATTCCTTATTGGGATTTCAACGCTCCTAATATTCCTGACGAACCGAGAGATGTGTCGGCAGCAGCTGTTATAGCTTGTGCGCTGTATGAGCTTTCTATGTACGACAAGGACAATGCTGTGCAGTATAAAGAATGGGCCGATACAATTGTCAGTAATTTGAGTAAGAACTATCGTGCAGCGTTGAATGGTGATCGTGGTTTCCTTTTACTTCACAGTACGGGTTCTGCTCCTCATAAGTCCGAGATAGATGTTCCTATCGTCTATGCAGACTATTATTTCCTTGAGGCTTTACTCAGAAAATCAAAACTGGAAAAAGAAGGAAACGCTGTATTGTAAAAGCGGTGTAAATATGAAAAATACAATTGTTGGTTTATTAGTTAGTTTGATGCTGCTGAGCGGGAATCTTGGTGCAAAGGTTCCTGTGACGCAGTCACAAAAACTTCGTTTAACGGATAACTGGGAATTTCTTCGACAGGATGTTGGTAATATATGGGAACTTGTCAGACCCATGAAAGTCGGACAACCGGAAGGATCACCCATTTGGACAAAAGTAACTCTTCCACATTGCTTTAATGCAGAAGATGCAGTAGATCCGGATGTGAATTACTATCAGGGACCGGGCTGGTATAAAACACAACTCACGATAGACAATCCCTATAAAAACGGTCGTATCCTGCTCGAATTTGAAGGAGCAGGACAAAAGACAGATGTTTATATCTATATGACTAAAGTGGCTGGTCACACAGGTGGTTATGATAGTTGGAATGTGGATATAACAGATGCCGTAAACACATTCCTTTCCAGTAAAGAGGCTGAGCGTTTTGGAGGACGTGTCCCTTTGAGTATTCGTTGCGACAATACGCGTGATGCCGAAATGATACCTTCAGATCTTTCCGATTTTAATCTTTATGGAGGTATTTACCGTTATCTCAATCTGGTTTATCTTCCGGAGGTTTCTATAGCTTCGCTAAAGATAGAGCCGGTTTTAGATCAGAAACTGAAGCAGGCAACCCTGAAAATAAATTCTTTCTTTTATAATCCTTCGGATGTGAGAAAAGCCACTGTTGAATGGCGCGTGAAAGACTCTCAAGGGAACGTGGTACTATCCGGCAGGCAGGATGAAGTCACTCCTCTCGGCGAATTCTGCCTTGCCGACGTCCCGTTAAAAAAGCCTCAGGTATGGGATGTGGATAACCCGCTGCTTTATACGTGTGAGGTTACTGTGCGTGCCAATGGACAGGCAGTTACTGCTTCCGAACGTTTTGGTTTCCGTACGTTTGAATTTATAGAAAAAGGTCCGTTCCATTTGAATGGGCGTCGGTTGTTATTACGTGGTACACATCGGCATGAAGATCATGCGGGGGTAGCTGCTGCCATGACCGAAGATCAGATGCGACAAGAGATGCAGATGATGAAAGAGATGGGTGTTAACTTCATTCGTCTGGGACATTATCAGCAGTCAGAAATAATCCTTAACCTTTGTGACAGCCTGGGTATCCTGGTATGGGAGGAGATTCCCTGGTGCCGTGGAGGGGTAGGTGGAGAAAAGTACCGTTCACAAGCCAAACACATGTTGACAGACATGATAGAACAACACCGCAATCATCCTGCCGTGATCATTTGGGGACTCGGAAACGAGAATGACTGGCCGAATGATTTTGAAACATTTAACCAAGGAGAGATCCGCTCGTTGATGAGTGAGCTTCACACCCTTTCGCATCAGCTGGATGATAGTCGTAAGACAGCTATTCGCCGTTGCGCCTTCTGTAGTGATATTGTTGATGTTTATTCGCCTTCTATCTGGGCAGGCTGGTATCGGGGTAATTATACCGATTATCAGGAAATGTCTCTTGCTGAGATGGAAAAGGTGAAACATTTCCTACACGTAGAGTGGGGAGGTGACAGCCATGCCGGACGTCATGCCGAGGTGGTGGCAGCCATTCGTAAAGCAGGTGAGAGCGATGCTGATGCAGCACTGAATGGTTCGGCACAAGTGCTTAAGAAAGGGGATTGGAGCGAAACATATATCGTAAAGCTGATTGATTGGCACCTGAAAGAACAGGAGAATATGCCTTGGTTGACAGGAGCAGCTTATTGGCCTTTCAAAGATTTCTCTACTCCGATACGTCCCGAAAATCCGGTACCGTATATGAATCAGAAAGGGGTTGTAGAGCGTGACTTTACGAAGAAAGAAAGTTACTATGTATTCCAGTCTTATTGGACAGAGAAGCCCATGATACATATATATGGGCACAGCTGGCCGGTGCGTTGGGGAAATGCGGGTGAGGAGAAAGAGATACTGGTTTATTCAAACTGCCCTTCAGTAGAACTTTTCGTCAATGGAGTGAGCCGGGGAATAAAGAAACGTAATAGTCAGGACTTTCCTGCTGCCGGACTACGTTGGAATGTACCTTTGAATGTCGGAAAGAATACGGTTAAGGCTGTTTCTACCGGTAAGGAAAGCATCACAGACGAAATATCTTTTGAGTATCAAACGGAGAAGTGGGGGGCAGAGGCTACTATACAACTTACTGCGACACCTTGTGGAGATAATATGTTTGAGGTATCAGCACAGTTATTGGATACCAATGGAGTTCGCTGCCTGGACTCCCGTATGTTCGTTCATTTTGAAATAGCAGGCGATGGTGAGTTGATACAAAATCAAGGTACTGCCATGGGATCGCGCAAAGTGCAGGCATGTAATGGACATGCAGGTATCCGCGTTCGCCAACCCAAAGGAAAATCCGTTGTTGCGGTGAAAGCCGAAGGTATTCCTACAGTAACGTTGTTAATTGAAAATTGAAAGTTGAAAGTTGAAAGTTGCTGCGCTGTCATGCTGCATAGTAACTTTCAACTCTATAAGACTTTCAATTAAACGACAACGCGCTGCATAGCAATTTTTAATTTTCAATTTTCAATTCAATGAGTAAATTTCAGAACCTAATTTGTGGAGGGGCCTTTATTGTCTTCTTTGTTACAGGGGCATTGGCACAAACCAAACTCCCGCCTGCCTGGCAATCCAGCCTGGTAAAGATAACCGATGCGGGAGAACTTACATATTATCCTGATAAAGAAGGAAATACAATCCCGGATTTCAGCCGTGTAGGTTATCATCACGGAGATAAGAGCATTCCGGCTTATCCGGCTACGATAATCGTTTCGCCGGTAGCGAACGGAGATAGCCATAACGTTATCCAAAAGGCAATTGATAAAGTTTCGCAAATGAAGCCCGATAAGGATGGACACCGGGGGACGGTTTTACTCAAACGAGGTATTTATAAGATCTCTGAGAGTATTCTTATTACCGCCAGTGGTGTTGTATTAGAGGGAGAGGGAGAAAATGTGAATGAAACCCGTCTTTTGGCTACAGGGAAAAAGCGGTATTCGTTAATAAAAGTATCCGGTACGGGAAGAGCGAAAGAAGTGCCGGGTACACGGGCAAAGATTACAGATACATTCGTTCCTGTTGGTACCCATTCTTTCCGGGTTTCTTCGGGTAAAGGTTTTCGTCCGGGAGATCGCATTATGCTTTATCGCCCCGGTACTTCACAGTGGATACACGACCTTAAAATGGATCAAATTGTAGAACGTAAAGGTACCCGTCAATGGACTCCCGAAGAGTATAATCTTGCTTTTGAACGTGAGATAACCAAAGTAGAAGGCGACCGTATTTATATTGATAATCCTGTTGTAATGCAGATGGATGCCAAATATGGTGGCGGTGAGATTTATAAGTATACATTTGACGGACGTATCAGTGAAGTAGGAGTCAGCAATCTTTGTCTTGAGTCTGAGTTTGAAAACTATGAGGATAATCAGCATGGTTGGATAGGTGTGGAGTTTGATAAAGTAGAAAACTGCTGGGCACGCAATATTACTTGTCGTTACCTGGGGTATGCAGCTGTTAGTTGTGAGGCGATGGCTAAGAACGTAACGGTTTCTAACAGCCGTTGTCTTGAAGCAAAATCACTTATTACAGGTGGTTTCCGTTATGGTTTCAATAATTGGGGGCAACAGAATCTTTTCATGAATTGCCAGAGTTCCGAAGGGCGTCATGACTATGTGACCGGGGCGCGTGTGTGCGGGCCGAATGTATTTTATAATTGTTCCGCTTCCCAGACATTTGCAGATATAGGTCCGCATCACCGTTGGGCAGTGGGTACTCTTTATGACAATATAATCACCGACGGAGAAATTAATGTTCAGGATCGGGGACAGATGGGAAGCGGACATGGTTGGGCCGGCGTTACACAAGTCTTATGGAACTGCCGGGTGCGCCGTGCTGCTATACAAAATCCTTGGGTTTCCGGAAACAATTATAGTATCGGAACGAAGGGAGAGAAGGTGCCCGGACATTTCAAAGACCGTCCCGAAGGCATTTGGGAAGGACAGAATGAGATTAATATTTTCCCTCGCTCTTTGTATGTGGCCCAGCTTATGGCAAGACAAAAAGGAGCAGACTTGCAGATATTGACTAAGTAAAAACTCACCACAGAGTATACAGAGGTTACAGAGTTTTATTACTTTTGTAATCGAATATGCAACCCCTTGATGTCTTTGTGTACTCTGTGGTGAATTTGAACAAATTGTTCTGTTAACATCTTACTTTCGAACCTTATGAATAAACAAACTTTTCTATCTTTTATCATTCTGTGTGTGATTACTGTGACTCTTGGTGCCCAGACTGCTGCTTATCGTTTGGAGAACCCCTTTCTGGTACGTACGCTTGAAGTAAACAACGGTGTCCTGGCTACTCAATCTATTTACAATAAACTTTCTGGTAAAACGTTGACGCCTCTCTCATGTGAAGAGTTTGCCTTGCGCATTTCTGAGGGTACCGACAAAGAAGGTACCGACCGTATTTTGACTGCTAAAGATTTTACAGTACTTTCTGTTTCCGACTACAATCTTACATCAAACAAGAAAGGCCGTGGTTACAGGTTTGTACTTAATAATAAAAAAGAAGAACTTTCGGTGACGGTCAGCTATGAATTGACGGATGATGATTCTTTTTGCCACAAGTACTTGCAGATTCGCTCTGGTAAGGATGTTACATTGGAACGCGTTGATGTGGAGTCTATCTCTTTCGCTGATGCCCGGCAAAACTATACTACAAAAGAAATTACGGCTCAGGGGAGTGCCCGTTGGAAACCGGGTCTGGGACAACCTCTTTATACAACAGAAACGGCTACCTATTGGGGAATCGAATTTCCTGCGGCAACCAATCTGGTAACGGATCGGAAAATGTCCTGTGGCTATCTTCGTGGTTGCGGACTTTCTAAAGGCGAAGAGTATACAACCTATAAGAGCGTGGTTGGCGTGGCCGATGATCCGGCTTATCTTGATGATGCCTTTTACGCTTATATCAATAAAATAAGAAAACGTCCGCTTCGCTTGCAGATTCAGTACAACAGTTGGTTTGATTTTGGAAAGAGTGTTTCGGCCCGAACGTTTACAGCCAGTGTGCGTAAAGTGAATAGTGAACTGGTGCTTGAACGAGGGTGTACACCTTTGAATGCTTACGTCATAGATGATGGTTGGCAAAATGCCGATCCGGCGACTGCTGATTGGTCCGAAAAGGTATGGACGGTTAATTCAAAGTTTTCTCCCGATTTCTCCGAAAGTCGGCAAGCAGCGAAAGAAGCCAACTCTAAGCTTGGACTTTGGTTAAGTCCGGCTTCCATTTTGGGTGGATTGAAGATGGTTCCTAAAATGCGTGAATATGGGTATGAATCTCTCTCTTATGGTATGTCTATGACGGGAGCTGTATATATGCAGAAACTTGAAGACCGGGTTGTGGAGCTTGCTTCCGGGGGTGTCTCTTATTTTAAATTTGACGGGCTGTTCGGACACCTTAATATCCGTGATTTTGAGTTGCAGGGAAGAGGTACGGCTGCTATGCCACAACTTGGAGTTGAAGGCTTTTCTTCCAATGACGAGCGCTTGAATGATTCCCGGTATGACGAATTGAAACTTTATTACCTGACCGCCGGAACAGAACGTTTGATGAGGATTTTTAATCGTTTGGGAGAAGTGAATCTGGATATTTTTATTGCTATCACGAATGGAGCTTATCTTAGTCCCTGGTGGTTGCAGTACGTTGATGTGGTTTGGCTGATTAATGCCGGAGATGCTGCCAAAGGAAACAATCGTAACGGGGAACTGGTATATCGTGATAATGTATACCATCAGATATGGAAAGAAGAGAATACGAAGTTTCCGATGAATTCTGTTTTCAATCATGAACCTAAGAAAACAGGTCCGGATGAAACACCGGAGGCTTTCCGTGATTATTTGTATATGAATCTTAGCCGGGGCACTGGCTTTATTGAGCTGTATATCAAGACGGAAAAGTTGTCTTATTCCGATTGGGACATTCTGGCCGATGGTTTGAAATGGGCTCAGAAAGTATTCCCGCTTTTTCATAATGTCCGTATGCATGGTGGTTCGCCTCGCAACAATGAGGTGTACGGCTACAGTGCCTGGAATAAAACTCAGGGGTATCTCTCTTTTCACAACCCTTCGGAAAAGGAGCAAACTTATAGTGTGATGCTTGATCGTAATTTGGGATTATTACCCGCAACGGATATGATTTATCATGTCTCATCTCCTTTGGGAAGTGTGGGCAGTAGAGTGAAAGCCTCGTATCGTTATGGTGATATGCTATCGTTGACTTTGAAACCTGGCGAGATTGCTGTTCTTGATTTTACTAATCTTGCCTCCTGCTTTTCCGGTTTGGGAAATGAAGGTATATCTTCAGTTTGTGACTGACGGAATGAGAGGTTTAACAAAATGTATTTTCTATATCCTTTTTATAACGTTGTAGCAGAGCAGAACTCTGGTTTACAGAATTGAAGGCATTGTAGACGCGTTGTGAGAACGCATAAAGTTTGTACTTGGATTATTTCGGTGTTAGAATGAAATGCTTTCTTTTTTTGTAACTATCTTTATGATTGTAGATAGTTGATACTGGGTTTGTTCTGCTACTTTCTTTTTTGTCTCTTTTCGCTACTCTGATAAATCGTGTCCTACCGATAAAAACAAACTTTTCCGGTAAGAAAATGTGCATATCTTACCGGGAAAGTTTATTTATGTGAATGTTTATGCGGTTCTTTTTTGTAAAGTTTTCTTGGATGGCTGTTTCAAACAGAAAGTCTTATTAACCGATTTTTGATATTTCTATCCTTTTGCTCTTTAAAAGCGGTAATTGACTATCTTTCTTTTCTTTCTGCTTTTACTACTTACGTGTCTTTCCATACGGCAAACGTTCGTATACCCGAAAGTCACCCAAGTAGATATGTTCGTCTTTGATACCGTTTTTAGGCCGGTCATCAGAACCTTCCATTCTACCTCCCAAACTACGGTAGATACCAAACTTATTGCGGATATTGGTTGCTCCGCTACGCCAGAGATCAACATCATCAAAAAATTGATTTATCAGTACTTTTCCGTCACTGATACGGGTAATCTTTATGCGAAAGGAACCGTGGTCTGTATAGTGCATTTCAGTCTCTACCTGTACCCATTCATCTTCAAACTCTTTGAGAGGGATATTGTCAATAAGGATTCCTTTGGAGCTTGCCCTTGTGTCACCTGTATGAATGACCTGTATCCGGCGGTTACTGCCGTCTGCATCGCAACGCGGTGTGATGGTGATAAGAGGTGCACCGTTATTACCTTCCTGTGCTTTGAGCTGGTGAATATGGCAGAATGAAGTCGAAGGACGGAATCCTTTCGGTATTTTGAATTTCCATTTTAGCTGTTGCCATTCATCCCGGTTACCATTTAGTTTTTGCCATGCGGGCGAGGTCTGGCTTTTCATTTCATTGCGTTGGCGGTCTTTCAGCGATCCGCGGTCACCGTCGAGGAATTCTCCTGCATGGTTGGTAAATTTGAAAACATATTGTTTCAATACATTATCATATACCACTTCTGCATGTACTCCAGTATGATGGTCTTTGAGCGAAGAGTTGGGGTGCTCGCTGTAATCCCATCCCAACCGACGCATATATTGGTGAATGGCATTGTAATCTTTGCCAACAAGACTCTCGTCAGCTTGCATACTTCCCTGTAGAGTATATGCGATAGAATCCTTTTCCGGAACGGAACTTTTGAAAACATCTCCAGCATGGCATGGCAGGCAGGGAGCAAGATACATGCATGCTGCTACAAATGGGTAAATAAGTGATTGCTTCTTCATAATATTCTATTCATGTAAGATAAATTAATGATGCAAATATATCTCTTAATTCTTTCCGTTATCTCGGACTGATACGCTTCGGGATAATATTGATAACGATTGATACAATAGTTCAAGCCTTTTGAAGGATTATCCCTTACATTTGTCACAATAATACAAAATACTTATATTATGAAATACAAACAATTCTTTTTCCTTTTGGCAGGCGCTTGCCTGATGTTTTCTTCTTTACAAGCACAAGAGTATAATCTCACTAAATTTCCAAAAGGTTCTACTCCTCTTGAAGTAGGTAATCGGATCGCTAATAAGTTTATTGTCACCCCGCATACCCGTTTCGGAAATCCGAGGGCGGAGAAAGCTCCTAATTATATCACGTATCCCGACGCTTGTGCGTGGTTGGGTGCTCTTTGGTTTGGTAAAGTTACCAAAAACGAACCTTTACTTGATAAACTTAAAGATCGTTTTGAACCTCTTTTCTCCACAGAGCAGAAGATGCTTCCCCGTATGAATCATGTAGATCATAATGTGGTAGGAGCAGTTCCACTTGAACTTTATATACAGAAAAAAGGTGATCAGCGCTATTATGATCTTGGTATGCGATATGCCGATACACAGTGGGAAGCTCCTGTTGATGCTACTCCCGAACAGAAGGCGTATGCTGATAAGGGTTATTCCTGGCAGACACGTATCTGGATTGATGACATGTTTATGATCACTACCATTCAGTCGCAGGCCTATCGTGCTACAGGTGACCGGAAGTATATTGATCGTGCTGCCCGTGAGATGGCGATGTACCTCAAAAAGATTCAGCGTCCCAACGGACTGTTTTATCACTCTCCCGAAGCTCCCTTTTTCTGGGCACGTGGCAATGGTTGGATGGCTGCCGGTATGGCCCAGTTACTATCTATTCTTCCGAAAGATAATCCGGACCGTACTACTATAATGGAGGCTTATAAGAAGATGATGGATACACTCAGACAAAACCAGGACCCGGATGGCATGTGGCATCAGCTTATTGATGAACCGGCTTCCTACAAAGAAACTTCCGGTACGGCAATGTTTACCTATGCCATGATTGTGGGAGTGAAACATGGCTGGCTTGATAAGAAAGAATATGGCGTTGCTGCCCGTAAAGGCTGGCTTGCACTGGTGACCTATATCAACGAAGATGATGAAATAACCAATGTGTGTGAAGGGACAAATATAAAGAATGATAAGAATCATTACATGAACCGTAAGCAGATCACGGGCGATTTGCATGCACATGCTCCTTTGTTGTGGTGTGCAGTTGCATTGCTCGGGAAATGATTTTCAAAAGATTGTACAGCCTTTCTTTTGTTGACAGAGAAAGGCTTTGCTTTTTTCCTGTTATCTATTGCGTCGTAAGCAACATATTATATCTTTGCGTAGAAAATAATATTATGAATTACACATTACTATTCTAATGAAGAAACGATTATTGTTGTTTTTAGTTTGTTTTCTCACCTTGCCGACGCTGGTTGCCAAAGAGGCTGAGAATTTCTATTTTTCTAATCTGAACCTGAAGGATGGTCTTTCCCAAATCTCCGTTCTGAAGATTATGCAAGATTCCAAAGGATTCATCTGGTGTGCCACTCGTAATGGGCTGAATCGATATGACGGTAACCGTTTTGTGGCATATAAGCATAGCAATACCGATTCGCTTAGTTTGAGCGATAATCACATAACTACTTTGGCCGAAGATAAGTCCGGTAATCTATGGATCGGAACAAGTAAGGGGCTCAATCGCCTTGATTTGAAAACCAATAAGATAAAATCTTTCAATACCAAAGCTTATCCATTGCTTTACAACAGTTCCATTCGTGCTTTGCTGGTCGATTCCCGCAATCGTCTGTGGGTAGGTACGGCCGAAGGGATGTTCTTGTATATTAATGACATGGATATGTTTCAGGTGATTGAGCTGAACGGACAGATCAAGAAAGAACTGATAGCCGATATCTATGAAACTACTAAGGGACAAATGCTGATCGGTACAAAGAACAAAGGACTTTATGTCTGTGATATGAACATGAAACCATTGAAGCATTTCACTGCCAATAGTAAAGATAAACTGGGCATTCTGCCCAGCAATAATGTTGCTACCATTTTTGAAGATTCCAAAGGACAGATTTGGGGCGGAGCCACTTACAACGGATTGTTCAAGCTCGATATAGATCGTGAAACGATTGTTACTTATACCAAAGATAACAGTGCACTTTCCAACAATAGCATCCGTTGTATTGCCGAAGTGGAGGGTACACTACTTGTAGGTACGTTCGACGGACTTTATACAATTGACCTGCACAACAACTCCAAACTGTTGCACTCCGACGCCTCTTTGGAACAAGGCAACCTCAGCCATTTCTCTATCTATTCGCTTTTTGTGGACAGAAGCAATATTGTATGGGTAGGCACTTATGCCGGGGGTATCAATTATAGTAGTAAGTACAACAATCGCTTTGTTTTTCATGATCCTACAACTGTCTTTGATGCCATGTTCGGCATTTATGGTATGATGGTTTGTATGCCTACTGGTTGTCTGTATATGGCAACAGAAGGGCGGGGGATACTCGATTATAATCTGCCTACGCGCAGGTATCAGTATTATCCTATCAAAGATTCCGTTCAGTTACAGCATAGCCAGAATATTGTAAAAGGGCTGATGTTAGAAGGTGATATCCTGTGGTGCGGAACCAATCGCGGTGGTATTTATCAGTTTAATATCCGTACAAAGAAATACTCGCTTTATTATCAGTTTAAGGAAGCCATGTCTATTTATTCCATACTGAGAGCATCGAATGGTGATCTCTGGTTGGGAGCTGCCAGTCCGGATGTGGGATTGATTAAACTTGGAAAAGACAAGAGTGTACAGAATAGTTTTAAGTTGGCCAATGATACTCTTCCTCCGCAAAGAGTGAGGAGTGTGCGTTGCATGATGGAGTTGAGACCCGGAGTATTGCTTGTAGGAACCCGTAATGACGGGTTGGTGAAATACGATGAGTGGAGACATGAGATGACTTATTACAGTATGGATGAAGAGTCTGAAAACCAGCGTCTGCAGAATAACTACATTACCAGTATTGTCCGTGATGCTTCCGGAAATATATGGATTGGCATGTTCGGAGGGGGGCTTGCCCTTTATGACGAAGAAAAAGGGATTATCAGCACCGTTACACAGGAATCGGGATTGGCTGAGAATGATGTTTGTGCCATTGTTCCCGATGAAAAGCACAATCTCTGGATCAGTACCAGCAACGGTATTTCACGCTATAATATCAAGACGAAAGAGTGCGCTAACTATAATATCTTCAATGGAGTTGCCATACAGGAGTTTACCCCTCATAGTGGTGCCATGCTTCCCAACGGAGATATTTGTTTTAGTGGAAACAATGGTTTTGTAACCTTTACCCCCGATGAATTGCAGCAGAACTCTTACATTCCGCCACTTGTTCTTACCGGATTGGTGGTTAATAATGAAGAGGTGGAACCTGGAGCAAGTACTATACTTACCTCTATTCTCGATGATACCGAAGAAATCAGGTTGAAATACAATCAGAATAATATATCCATTAGTTACTGTGCACTCAATTACATTTTTCCGGAACAGAATCAATATGCTATTTTCCTTGAAGGTCATGATAAGGAATGGAATTATATCGGCAATCGTAAAGAAGCCTATTATACCAATCTGAGCCCGGGAACCTATACCTTTGAAGTGAAAGGAGCCAATAATGACGGGATATGGAATGAGCAGGTAAAGAAACTTCGTATCATCATCACTCCTCCCTTGTGGAAGACCTGGTATGCGTATCTGTTCTATGTCGTTGTCTTTTTGTCTATGCTTACAATTATCATGTATTACATCCTCAATAAGCAGAAACTGGAACGGGAACTGGTGTTCAAGCAGAAAGAGAAGTTTCAGCTTGAAGAGTTTCATCAGACCAAGCTACGCCTGTTTACCAACTTCTCTCACGAGTTACGAACTCCGTTGACGCTGGTTATCGCACCTTTGCAGGAACTCATGCAGATGGCGGATTTCAGTGCAGGCGTGAAGAATAAGCTCAGTCTGATATTTAGTAATGCACAACGGCTGTTGCTGTTAGTCAATCAGCTTATGGATCTTCGGAAGAACCAGGATGGAAAGATGCAGCTTCGGCTCACTAAGAGCAATATCCGCTCTTTTATGCTGGAGATTTGCTGTGCTTTCAATCAGATAGCTATGAATAAGAACATCAACTTTGTGTTCGAGAGGAATGAAGAGCGCCTGAGTGTATGGTTTGATAAATCTCTGTTTGAGAAGGTTGTTTTCAATTTGCTTTCCAATGCCTTTAAGTTTACGAATAGCGGAGGAGAGGTTTCACTCGATCTGAGAGCAATCTCCTATAGCGAACTGCCATCCCGGCAGCAAGAAAAGTTGGGAGAGCTTCCTGCCGATACGAACATGATACGCCTGTTGGTGACAGATACAGGTAAAGGAATTCCTACGGATGAGATTAAGAACATATTCACTCCTTTCTATCAGGTAGGGGTGAGTCAGGAAAATAATGTGGGTACAGGCATTGGGCTTAGTCTGACCCAATCTATTGTCAACCTGCATCATGGTATCATTGAGGTAGCCTCCAATGAACCTCACGGAACTATATTCGAAGTAATCATTCCGGTTAGTAAAGGGGTGTACGATGAGTCTTGTTTTGCGGCGGAGGAAGAAGAGCGTATTGTGGAAGATGTAATTCCGCCTACAGCGAAACTTCCTCTTATGAATGCCGAAAAGAAATGGACTGTTCTGCTGGCGGAAGACAACAATGAAGTACGTAATTATGTAAAGGAGTGTCTCGAACCTTATTATTATGTGCTCGAGGCAGACAATGGCGAAGATGCCTTTAATATCTGCGTAGAGAAATATCCCGATCTCATTCTTAGCGATATTATGATGCCTCGTATGGACGGTCTTGAACTTTGTGCACTGGTGAAGAAAGACCTGCGTGTAGGCCATATACCGGTTGTGCTGATGACTGCCAAATCGATGGTTGTACATATAAAAGAAGGCTTCTCCGTAGGTGCCGATGATTATATTGTCAAACCATTTAACATGGATGTTTTGCTCTGTCGCATCAATAACCTGCTTGAAGCGCGTGAGAAACTAAAGAAACTCTATGGTAAAAAATTCTCTCCCGAAGCATTGGGCATCGAGATCGTTTCTACCGATGATCGTTTCACACAAAAGTTCTTTGAGATTATAGAGAAAAACATTGCCAATCCTAATCTGAATATAGACCTGCTGAGCAAAGAGATTGGGTTAAGCCGTGCCAATCTGTATAGAAAACTAAAGGCCATAACAGAGCTGTCTCCAACCGAATTGATCCGAAACAAACGATTGGAAGTTGCCGCTAAACTATTGGTGGAGTCAGACTATACCGTGTCGGAGATTTCCGTACTTACCGGTTTTAATAGTCATGCCTATTTTTCAAACAGCTTCAAGCTTGTGTATGGGTATTCACCTTCGGAATTTGTGATGAAACATCGTGAAGGTGGTAAGATATCACTAAATGACGATCTGAATCCGGAATAAGCTTGTTATTACAGGCGTGTTGATTGATTATTTCAAGCAAATGATACAATATTTATAATACGAGTGTGTGAATTCTCATAGCTTTGTCAAAAACACACAAGCTATGAGAAACACACTTTTTTTTATCTCCTTTTGGGCAATACTATTTTTTGCTTTGGTAGCATGCCACTCTCATTTCTCACCTCCTTCCGCTTCTTTACTGGAGCAAGCATTAAAGAAAAGTGGTAATAATCGTTCTGAATTAGAAAAGGTATTGGCGCATTATTCACAGAAAGATACCGATAGCTTAAAATTACGGGCCGCTGTCTTCCTTATTGAAAACATGCCCGGACATTATTCTTATTATGGTGCATCGTTAGATGAATATCGTGATAGTGTAAACCGTTCGGCTGCTATGTGTAGGCTTCCCTGGCATATCCGGCAGATTTTTCATCTCTATTCTTATCAGTCCATTCATAAAGTGAGTGGTGCACGCCGTATAGAAGACGTGGAGTGTATCACCGCCTCTTATCTTATACACAACATAGATTGTGCTTTTGAAGCCTGGCAATATCCTTGGGCACATCATCTTGATTTTGATGATTTTTGTGAATATCTGCTTCCTTATCGTGTAGGCAACGAACCCATTACTAATTGGCGTGATTCTCTGAAAGGTATGTATGGCGATATGCCCGGACGTTTTGCAGGGATAGATGAGATTAATGAGTCTCCCTATCAGGCATGTCTGTATGTCAATAGTAAAATGATAGAAGAGATGGGGCTTGCCCGGAAAGATTCCGTTCGTTTTTCTCATCCATTGATCGGAGAGAAAGATATTTTCTCTTTAGGCTGTCCGGAATTTGTTCCTGTTACTGTATTAGTGATGCGTTCTTTAGGTATTCCCGTTTCAATGGAGTCTATTGAACAGTGGTCCTCCCGTGGGGGAAAGCACTGTTGGAATGCTGTGTACCATTTCACAGGTTTACATTATCCTTTCACCGGATTTGAATCACGTCCTCGTGGTCTGAATCAGGATTATAAGATGAATAAAGTGTATCGTCATACTTATCAACGTAATGCACGGGCGTTGATAGATCATACCGGTGACGAATCTATCCCCATCTTCTTTGAAAACCGCTTTTTACAGGATGTCACTTCCGAGTATATGACTTGCCATGATATTACTATTTCATTGGATTATGAACCGGATGATAATCAGGAATATGCCTATCTTTGTGTATTCAACAACTCACATTGGATACCGGTACATTACGGTAAGCGGGATGGACTTAAAGTAACATTTACAGATGTTGGTCCCGAAACCATGTTTATAGCAGGGTATTTTCAAGATGACGAATTACAACCCGCTTCTCTTCCTTTTCATGTTCGTTTGGATGGTACTGTTCACTTTATTTCTCCTTCCGGGACAGAACGAACATCATTAACTCTACATCGGAAATACCCTCTTTTTCACCGTTTTGCCAATTACAGCCGTCATATCATAGGGGCTACCATAGAATCATCAGATTATAAGGATTTTCGGAAAGTAGATACATTATGTACCATTACCCACGATGCCAATACACAGTATGATTCTGTATATGCTTCGGGTGTTTCCATACCTCGCCGTTATCTACGTATCAAGCACAATGGAAATGCTAAAATGGAACTGTCAGAATTAGAGGTATATGGAGCAGATACAACCACCTGTCTATATGGAAAACTCTTTTTTTCTCCTGCGGATGCTCATTTGTTGCCTCAGGCGTATGATCTTTATAATAAGTCAATTAATGACTATATCGCTATTTCAGACTGGATCGGTATTGATTTTGGGAAGAATACTCATGTGACCAAGGTAAAATATCTCCCCCGTACAGATAGTAATCACGTGATGGCAGGTGATACCTACGAGCTGTTTTATTACAATGATCATACGTTTCAATCATTAGGCGAACAGAAAGCAATGTATCCCTTCCTGAATTTTCATAACATCCCTTCTAGTGGATTATACCTTTTGATTGATAAAAGTCGTGGTAAGGAACATCGGATATTTACGATGGAGGAAGGCAGAGTGCGTTTCTGGTAAGAGTAAAATAAAAAAACATCTGCAGATGTATATTAATTATAGTATTAACTGAAAAAGAAAGAATTATGAAGAAAAAAATCTTAATCGCATTGTCTCTGATAGCACTCATTGTGGGCTATTCTTGTCAGGAAGATTTGGAGGTAGTTGACCCTATGAGTCAGGATATAGGAAAAGGGCGTTTATCGGTGGCTCAATTAGATGCCGAGTCAGCTAAGTCTCTATATGAGATAATGAACAATATAGTTGAATTGCCTTCCTGGGCTGAAGAGGAAGAATGCAATGATTCGGATTGTAAGCAACATGCTCATTCTGAGGTTGAAATTCACTCCGACTCATGCAAAAATGATAGTTGCATACACAATTTATATGGACGTATGCATAATGATTCCTCAAACAAGCAAATGAGGTATAAGGCACGTTCGGATTTGCCGGAATTAAAAAAGAGTAATATTCGTTTGGAATGGGATAATGCACGTGAGTGGTCGGATAACAAGGCTAAATATGTAGAGGTTCCATTGAATGTGGGTGGGAAATTATATGCATTAAAGAAATGGAAGCAAAAAAATGAAAAGAAGACGCAAAATGAGCGGAGTAAGGTAGAATGCATGTTTGTTTTTGAACAAAAGCATGGTACGGAGCAAGTAAATTCTTATATAGTAACACTGATAGGTACAAAAGAGTATTTGAAAAAGAATAAAGAAAAGGTGAAAGGACTCCGCCACAAACCCAATGATGGTAAATTTACTGGTTATGTTTATAAATCAGATTTAAATGGACATATAAAGCAAGGATATGGTTATACCGATGGTAAAATAACACATAAGATATTTAGTGGCCATGTTTTCCGTAATAAAGAAGTTCCGGAGAATGTCACATATTTGCAAATGGGTTTATTTGATATGGCTGTAAATGCCTCTTCATATTCCTTAGGCTGGGAGTATTACTGTCCTGTTTGTGGAAACGAACATGAAATGGATGATGATGGACAGTGTGATTATATTATAGAATATTGCAGAAACTGTAATCAACCTGTAGACGAATGCGAATGTTGTTATTCTTGTGGACAATACCCATGTGAATGTTGCTATAATTGTGGAGATTATCCATGTCGATGCTGCTATAATTGCAATCAATATCCATGTCAATGTTGCTATGTCTGTGGAGAGTATCCTTGTCAATGTTGTAAAATTTGCAAGGATTATCCATGTACTTGTAATGATTCGAAAGATTGTCCTAATTGTGGATATGATCCATGTATTTGTTGTGGGGTTTGTCATGAATATCCATGTTCTTGTACGCCTGTGGCTCCACCGCAAGATTGTCCAGGACCTAAGTGTTCTACATGCGGGAAGTCAATAGGTTCTTCTCGAAGTGTCTCTTGTCCCACTTGCATGTGTGCAATTGATTTATGTAATGAGATAGAGTCTTTTTTAGAGAATCCGGGATTATACTCTATAGTGACACGGGGGACAGTCATTCCCGGTCCACGTCCTGGTCCGGATTATATTTTTCGTTTAAATAAATGGGTTCATATAAATGAAATTAAAGATTATAGTGGACTATGTTACCATAAAACAGTAAAAAAATATTATTTTAATGATGCTGAAATGAAAGAATATTTAGAAGAATGTATTGATACATATAGTTTTCCTTTGGGTGGTGGGGTAGTTGCTGCAGCGGCAGTCGGTTATGTAAGTGATAAATTATTTGAAAAATTATGTGGATATTTTGAAAGAGTGGGTTCATTTACTTTGACCTGTATTGGAGCTTTTTTTGATGCTCATACGGAGACAGTTGAAGAACTTTATCAAGATAGTTATCATAAATATACTAAAACTTCTGAGCAAGGTGGATATATTATAGTAACACTGGTAGTTGAATCAAATGGGGATTTAACCTCTATATATAATATGTTTGAAGTATTTGATGCTCAAGGATTACCTGTTGATAGATTTTTATATTAAATTATGATGGAAATATTTAATAAGATTCGCAATACTCCTAAATATAATAATGCATTATCAAATATTTGTTTTATTATTATAATGATATTTTGTTATCATTTGAATCGATTAGGTCTTAATGAGTCAATGGAAAATTTATATCTGTTTTTTGTTTTATATCATTTTATATCTATTAGTAGAAGCACCAGATTTGTTTGGTTGGTGTGGCGTATTCTAATAATTATTGTATTAGGAATATTATCAATAATGTTAATGTTTCCTGCAATAGGAAATCTTTTAATCCACTATTATCATAATTAATAATTTACTTTATTCGGAGTGTTATAAGATAAGCACTCCGAGTAATTATATTGCTTGAAATAATATGGTGGTAATCTTTTAAAATATAAAATAAACTTTTATTGAAAAATAGTGTAATAATGAATAATTGTTTACGAAAAATTATGAGGAATATGAATTACAATACTGCCTTATCGCAAATGTTTTTCTTCTTGTTATTAGGATTTCATGCTCATGTAATAGAAATTTCAAGAGTCTCTCACTTATATTTCTATCCTGGATTCTCTTTTATATTTATGGCAATAAACCTATTCTTTTATCTATGGTTTAGAGACTCAACCTGGAAGCTATGGTATATTTGGCGCATTTCTTGGATTATTCTGTGGAGCATATTAATACTTTGTCCTTCTATTGAAAAATATGTAATATGTTATTTTGATAATTAATTGTTTCATTTTAGATCACAGAGAATGGCTTTCAAATTTGTAGATATAAAGTGGTTACTGGCAGGCATTATTTTTTTGCTTTTACCTTTTTTACCTCTTTCAGACACCTGATAGAAGAAAATCATTATGTAATGTTATTGGGGGAAGCGTTTCATTGTATTATGGATGCATATAGTCCCGTACATAGATTTCATGAGTGGGATCAAAATTATGCAGCATATTATGTTCCTCATATAGCTGAATATAGCCGTGTTTTTCCAGAAGATGTCGATAATGCTTCAGAAGCAATAACGATGTTATTTAATGAATTAGTTAAAGGGGAGGAGAGTTCAGTTGTTTATGAAAAATGGGTAGAGTCCTATATAGATAAATATCCAGATGTGTTTAATTAGATGAGTATCTTATCTGAATTAACTAAAATGTTAATATTTTATATCACATAATACCTCAATTCGTTATCTGAGAAGCAATAATCTTATACTATAAATGATAGTGATGTGATTATTATTAACAAATTTTGTATTACTACTTATGTGAATCAGTAGTTGATATTCAATTACTGATTCATATTAATATTATAAACAATGCGTATGAAAAAACTTTTTATTCTATTTGTCTTATTGAACTATCTGTTATGTTTGTTCTCTCAGAATAAATTTGCAGGTGTTAATTTGTCTCTAACATCGAAAATATGTACACAATCTTTTTCTGAAAATCAAATTACCTATTTGAATATTGGCTTAAGTTCCAGTACCCATCTATTATGCGGGTTGGGTGCGAATCTGTTCACTTTACGGGCAGATACGATAAAAGGAATATCTATTGCCGGAATAGGGCATTTAAATCATTATGAAGGTTATTACAACGGTCTTTGTATTGCCGGTATGATAAATATGGCCACAGAGGGAACGAATGGTATACAGATTTCTGGTATAGTTAATAGTACGGACGAAATGAATGGTTTGCAAGTAAGTGGTATAGTAGGTATTTCAGGTTATTTAAAGGGCGTACAAATAGCTCCATTCAATATTTGTGGTGATTGCAAAGGGGTACAAATTGGTTTGGTAAATTGTTGGTTGGGTAAGGAGGTCAATATTTTCCAGTTAGGTCTCATCAATCTCAATCGTTCTACAAAGATACAACCGATGATTTTCGGTGGGAATAGTTCCTTGATGAATGTGAGTGTTCGTTTCCGTGGGAAGTTGTTTTATAATATGGTTGGCGTAGGTGCCTATTCTTTCCATTTGAATGATAAGTTTTCCTGGAATTTATCCTATCGTAGCGGTCTTTGGCTACCAATTACCAAACTCTTAGACATAAGTGGTGATATAGGGTATCAACATTTGATGACCGGGAAGAATCGTAATGAATCCCTTCCGGGAAGTCTGTATGCTTTGCAGGCACGTTTAAATTTGGAGTGTAAAATTAGGAGCAAACTGTCTTTGTTCTTGTCCGGTGGGTATGAGGTAATCCGTCATTATGGCAGAAACAAAACCCATTCCCATCAACCGATTATAGAAGGGGGTATTATCTTGTTTTAATCATTGATAGAAGTAGAATATGAAGCAATTATTTTTAATCCTGTTTTTTACTACATCTTTAGTAGTAGAATCTTTTTCCCAATCTGGTTATGTTTCTTTGAAAGAGTGTAATAATGACACTTTGAAGTACATGGAGGTGAATTTTATCACCCATAAAGATCGGTATATCAATCAGCCTTTCTCCAAATTTACTAATGAATTTGAGCTTGACATTTATTTGCAAAGCCCCTTTAATGGTCGCCTCCCTGATAAATCTAAATATTGGGGGGCAAGCATGACTTATGTTATGGAAGATTATTACTACTGGAGGGACAAACGTCCTCTTTATTTTATTTATATAGAATTTGAAAGACCTTATTTGAAAAATGGGGAAGATATTCATTATTCTGTCAGGAAGTCAATACCTAATCTTTATCGTTCCTTATTTAAAGATCAAGTGGTAAAAGATCTGGAAATTCGTTTGGTAGAAAACGATCCTCGTAGTTGGAAAGAAGTAGATCGTTATTAGGTCTGTTTTTTATCTGAAGCGCATTTAAAAGCGCTTCAGATATTCTTTCATTATCTTGTTATAAACGAAAGGTTTTGATGTATCAGCCAATTATATAAGGAGGTATTATCTTGTTTTGATGGCTAATTTAGATTTGTTAAAATGAAAAAGAAATATAACTATTGAAATACTTAAAAAAGAGAATACATCAACAAATTTTGATGTGTATTCTACTATTGTTAGAGATGAAAAAATTGTTCCAATAAACTGTAAGTAATATTATGAAAAAAATATTTTTAATCCTGTTTTTTACTACGATAGTAGTAGAATCTTTTTCTCAATCTGGTTATGTTTCTTTGAAAGAGTGTAATAATGACACTTTGAAGTACATGGAGGTGAATTTTATCACCCATAAAGATCGGTATATCAATCAGCCTTTCTCCAAGTTTACTAATGAATTTGAGCTTGACATTTATTTGCAAAGACCCTTTCATGGTCGTACTCCTGATAAATCTAAATTTTGGGGAGCAAGTATGACTTATGTTGTAGAATACTATTATTATTGGAGAGATAAGCGTCCTCTTTATTTTATTTATGTAGAATTTGAAAGACCTTATTTGAAAGGTCCGGAGGATACTCGATTTATGATAAAAAAAGGGATGCCTAATCTTTATCGTTCCCTATTTAAAGATCAAGTGATAAAAGATTTGGAAATTCGTTTGGTAGAAAACGATCCTCGTAGTTGGAAAGAAGTAGATCGTTATTAGGTCTGTTTTTTTTATCTGAAGCGCATTTAAAAGCGCTTCAGATATTCTTTCATTATCTTGTTATAAACGAAAGGTTTTGATGTATCAACCAATTATATATAAGGAGGTATTATCTTGTTTTGATGGCTAATTTAGATTTGTTAAAATGAAAAAGATATTTATATTAACCGTTGCTATTGTGTTAAGCCTATTTATGCTTATTTCCCGGAATGAGCATATAGGAATTAATCTTTCCCTGAATTCTGATGTATGTACTTTTCCTATGGAAACCAAACAAACCTGTTATTTAAACCTTGGTTTTTCTTCGGATATGAATTGTTTGAATGGATTGGCTGTCAATGTGTTGGGTAGTATGGTGTATGAGGCAAAAGGAGTAGCTGTTTCCGGGTTATACATTTTAAATCATACCGCGCATGATTATGATGGTTTGTTTCTTTCCGGAGGAATAAATTTCACGGCAGGTGTATTGCATGGGATACAGATAGCTGGGATCATGAATAGTCTTGGAGAAGTTTATGGAACACAAGTATCGGGAGTGTTCAATTTGGCTGAAACATTGCGTGGAATACAGTTTTCCGGTTTGATTAATTCTGCAGGTGACGGAGCTGGTGGAATGATAGCACCGGTCAATGTTACTTCGGGAGAGTTTAAAGGAATACAGATCGGCTTATTTAACTACTCAGAAACGTATACATTTCAGATTGGTTTGATTAACATTAATCGGTTCACTTTAGATTGTTGGGAATGGTTGTCGAATTTATTATCTATGTAGAATTCGAAAGGCCTTATTTGAAAGATCCGAAAGATAATTTATAGAAGGAGGCATTATCTTGTTTTGATGGTTAATTTAAATTTGTTTCGATGATGAATAATTATTTACGAGAAGTTATAAAGAGTATAAATTACAATACCGTTTTATCACAAGTGTTTTTCTTCTTGTTGTTAGGATTTCATGCTCATGTAAGAGAAGTTTCAAAAGTTTCTCACTTATATTTCTATCCTGGATTCTCTTTTATATTTATGGCAATAAACCTATCGTTTTTTGTATGCTTTAGAGACTCAACCTGGAAGCTATGGTATATTTGGCGTATTTTTTGGATTATTCTGTGGAGCACATTAATGCTATGTCCTTCTGTTGAAGAATATGTAATATGCTATTTTGATAATTAATCGTTTTATTTTTAACTACAGAAAATGGTTATCAAATTTGTAGATATAAAGTGGCTACTGGCAGGCATTATTTTTTTGCTTTTACCTTTTTTTACCTCTTTCAGACACCTGATAGAAGAAAATCATTATATAATGTTATTGGGGGGCTGCTTCATTCTATTGTGTGCAACTTTGAGCATAAACCGATCCGAGTGGATATCGTTGAGCATGACAGATATACTTGTCTTACTATTTGGAGGATGGATACTTATGACTACTTTTCTTTGGAATGAACGAAGAGTTTCGGATGAAAATATTGTTTTGTGGATTGTTGCCGGTGTTTTTTATATCAGTGGACGTATTTACGGACCATCTTCGCAACGTATATGGATATATGTAGTAATTGCTTTGGGTGGTTTTATACAATCTATATATGGTTGGTTGCAATATATAGAATGGCTGCCTTCCAATCATCTTTATTTTTCAGTAACAGGTAGTTTCTTTAATCCTGCACATTTAGGGGCATATACCGGGCTTGCAATATGGGCTTTTTTCTTTTTAATGAAGGCTGTTTATAACCAAAAACGATGGTCATTATTTGGAGGTTTGCTTTTAGCTGCATTACCTGTTACAATGTTATTTATAATTATACAATCTCGTGCATCCTGGGTGGCTTTATTTCTGTCTTTTATAGGTTTCTATTATTTCTGCAAAAGAAGGAAAATACGTTTTCAATTTTTTTTATACTCCTTGTTGGTCATTACGTTGTTAGCTGTTCCTCTTTATAATTTGAAGAAAGATTCGGCAGACGGTCGTCTTTTTATTTGGAGGGTTAGTAGTGAATTGATAAATGAGGCTCCATTAACAGGAAAAGGAGCCGATTCTTTTCCTGCCGGATATATGTTGGCGCAAGCTTCTTATTTTAAGGAAAACCCAAATTCAGAACATACGAATCGTGCTACATCCAACATTCATGCTTTTAATGAGCCTTTGCGTATCTGTTGTGAATATGGCATCATCGGACTGTTAATTTTTCTTGTGCTTTTTGTTACTCTGTTTATTTCCCGGTCTGACTGTTATATTCGTGCTATACTTTTGTATTTATGTATTTTTTCCTGTTTTTCTTATGTAGGGGAAGTTCCTTCTTTACTGATAATGGTTGCATTTCTTTGGGGAGTTACATCCGGAAGTGGAAAGAAGAAAATAAAAGGTTGTGCATGTAGATACAGGAATTTTCTTCGAACCGGTATGATTTCCTTTGCATGTTTGATGGCTGTCTGGGCATGTTGGCGGTATCAGAGGGTTCTGTCCGGATATGTTTTTGCCAAACAATATAATAGAAGTTATATTTTAAATAATGCCCATTATTTATATAAGAATGGGCAATACACAGAGGCCTTACCCTTTTTACAACGGGGGGCTGAATTGCTACCAAGTTCCGATCTTTATATCGATTTAGGAAATTGCCTTATGTATCTGGAAAGATATACGGAAGCGGAAAAAGTGATATCAACGGCTATATACATGGTTCCGGGACATATACTTCCACATTATTATCTTTTTCGGTTTTATGTAGAAACCGGGAATGATGAAAAAGCAAAAGAGTTGGGTGAGAAGATTCTTATAGGTGAATATAAGTTGGAAGGGTCTGTTGCAATGGAAGTAAAACACTATGTGCGAAAATATCTGGGAAAGTAGAGAGTTTCAATGTGAATTTATAAATATCTAAAGAAATAATTGTATTTGTTTAATGCTGGATTCTCTTACTTATAAAAGTACGTATTTAAATGTGTGTTAATTACCTATTTAAGACATACTTAAAATGCATAGTTTGTACTAATAAAGTACGTACTTTTATAATGTAAATATACAAAAGGTTAAAAGTGTGATTTTTATAGTCTTATCAGAGTTTGTTTTTGTAATATGTTTTTGTTGCACGGAAGTAGCAAGATACTTTCTGTACGTCTCTCCCGGGATTAATTAATTCGATATTGTTTGAGACCAGACGAGTATTGGGTTGAAGAAATAGTTGTCGATAAGTGTTTGATAATCAGTGTTTATAAAAGTGTACGATCTTATCATACAAGAATGTACATTTTGGTATAGCAAGAATGTACACTCTTGCTATACAAGAATGTACACTTTTGTTTGATAGAGAATCGATGCTGATATTTTACCTATAGTATAAACGGATTTTTCTATTACAGAATGAATCAGAGAATTTTCTTCTGTATATATCGTTTGTAAATTATTGTGCTTAAATGTTCTGCAAATATCCAAACTTACTTCTTTTTGCTTTTTATTTTCCTTTGAGATAGAATTTATAATCATTGATACAAGTCTGAAAGTCCGATAAGGACAAAGCATCTATCTTAGCGCTAACTTTAAAAGAAACACGAATGAAAAGCTTTTTAATTACCATTTTAGTATCTCTTGCCTTTATGCAGGCAACGGCACAAGTTCCAGGGAATGTGCCTTCTTCCTGGGCCAAAGAAATAGCTCATACAGTAATGACGCGTTATCCTTCGGCACTGACTATTCCTTTCAAACCGTGGTGCTACCCGCAAGGCTATTTCCTTATGGGACTGGATAAGTTGTGGCGCTCTACCGGAGACAGAAAGTATTATGATTACATAATGAACTGGGCCAATGAAGTAGTGCGTCCGGATGGAAGCCTCGTTTATTTCAAAGGACGAAGTATGGACGATATGATGGCTGGTTCTGTTGTTGTCTGGGCTTATCAGCAAACAAAAGAAGAGAAGTTCAGGAAGGCTGCCGATATAATTCGGAAGAGTTATGACGACTATCCGAGAACCTCTGACGGAGTGTTTTGGCACGGACGGGGGACCGTTGGGCAGATATGGGTGGATGGTGTTTTTATGGGACAGATGTTCCTTACAAAATACGGACACTACATTGGCGATACGGATTATTGCTTCGATGAAGCTTCCCGTCAGTTAATAGGGATGTATACGCATCTGAAAAAAGGAGATTCCGGTTTGCTTTATCATGGCTGGGATGAAGATAAAGATGCCCGGTGGGCAGATCCGGTGACGGGTATGGCGCCGGAAGTATGGAGCGAAGGACTTGGCTGGTATGCATTAATAATGGTAGAGACATTGGAGATATTCCCAAAAACTCATTCACAATATAAGAAGTTGGTTTCTATCACACAAGAGTTAATGCAGGGGTTAAAGAACTGCCAGGATCCGGTCACCGGACTATGGTATCAGGTGGTAGATAAAGGTGACCAACCCGGTAATTGGCAGGAAACTTCCGGCAGCGGGATGTTTGTGTATTCTTTACAACGTGCTATAGAATTGGGTATTATTCCTGCCGGAGAATACAAAAATTGTGTGGGAAAAGGATATATGGGATTGCTTTCTAAAGCAAAAATAAGTTCTGTAGACGGATTGATTGATTTGCAGGATGCCAACAATGGATTGGGCATTCAAAAAGACTATCAGACTTATGTGACCCGTCCGAAGAAAATGAATGGGCAGGAAGTGATTTCCTCTTTCCTCTGGGCAACCTGGATTGTAGAGAACAGTAATCAATATCCATATCTGGAATATTGCAAAACATTCGCTTGTACGGATTATTCGCAAGGGAAGGTTTTTATCTTTGAGAACGGGAGAATTGTCTGGGAACACGATGCACCGCTTTCCAATGATTTGTGGATGCTGGAGAATGGAAATATACTTTTCACTACAGGACAGGGAGTGCTTGAAGTGAACCGAAATAAAGATACTGTCTTTCATTATACATCTAAAAGTCATATCTTTGCCTGCCAGAGATTGAAGAACGGAGATACATTTATAGGTGAATGTAATTCCGGTCGTTTGCTGGAGGTGAATCCGAAAGGAGAAGTTGTAAAGGAAGTATGTATTCTGCCTCCAGGTGTAACGGATGGTAAGAAGTCGTTTATCCGTAATGCCCGCAGGTTGGACAACGGACATTACCTGGTGGCACATTATGGTGGTAAACGGGTAGTGGAGTATGATGAGAATGGCAAATCGTGCTGGGAAGTAGAAGTTTCCGGTGGAGCACATTCTGTTATCCGGTTGGACAATGGCAATACACTTGTTGCGGTGGCAGATGCGGACAAGGATCCCCGCATTATGGAGTTTGATAAAGCAGGGATAGTGGTCTGGGAATTGTCGAACAGAGATCTGAAAGGAAGTCCGTTGAAATTTCTCAGTGGTATGCAATACTTGCCGGGAGTGGGATTGCTGTTTACCAACTGGCAGGGACATGGAGTGAAGGATAAAGCCCCTCATATGTTTCTTGTAGACAGACAAAAAAATATTCTTTGCACATTTGGACTACACGACTCTATACAAACGTTTTCTTCGGTGTATATTCCCGGTAAAGGGTGTTTTCATTGACGAATGGAATAATAGTTTAAGCTTATGGGATAATTCTAAAAGCTGAAAAGAAACTAAACTTTTATTTTTGCGCAGTGCAAAGAGATCCTTTATTATACACCTTATAACAAATTGAGTAATTTATGAAATGCTTTTATTATTTGCTTTTAACTTGTTTTCTGTTCTCATGTGCTGCGTCGGGCCCCGACCCGGTAGTGAAAGCTTTAAGACAGGAGATATTGAAGCGTGCAGAACAGAGTCTGAGTGAGAAACCAGTAACAGTGACTTCCTTTATTGCTGAGCGTAGTATGGGTGGATCGCATGATTTCTTTTCAGAAGGAGATTATTGGTGGCCCGATTCATTGAATCCTGACGGGCCGTATGTACGTCGTGACGGAGAAACTAATCCGGATAACTTTGTAGCCCATCGGCATGCGATGGTGCGTTTTAGTGTGATTACCGGTAATTTAACTTCTGCCTATCTTATTACGCAGGATAAGAAATATGCCGATGCAGCCATTCAGCATATACGTGCCTGGTTTGTGAATAAAGAGACGCGGATGAATCCGAACCTGTTGTATGCACAGGCTATAAAAGGGATTGCTACCGGACGTGGAATCGGGATTATTGATACGGTTCATCTTATTGAAGTAGCCCAATCACTTTTACGTCTTCAGCAGGCAGGGGTACTTCCTGCTGAAGATGCAAAGGCTACCAAAGAATGGTTTACATCTTATCTGAACTGGATGGTAACGCATCCGTATGGCATGGATGAGATGAAGGCGAAGAATAATCATGGTACTTGCTGGGTGATGCAGGCAGCAATGTTTGCTAAATATACCGGAGATGAGAAGATGATGAAGTTCTGTTCGGACCGATACAAAGAGGTATTGCTTCCCGGACAAATGGCGGAGGACGGTAGTTTTCCGTTAGAACAGGAACGTACCAAACCGTATGCCTATTCGCTTTTCAATCTTGATGCTATGACTATGATATGCCAGATCTTATCTACAAATGATGATAATCTCTGGGAATATACAACAGCGGACGGACGAAATATTATTCTGGGTATTTCTTATCTTTATCCTTTCGTAGCGGATAAGAGTAAATGGACATTGGCACCGGATGTGATGTGTTGGGAGGAGTGGCCTGTTGCACACCCGTTTCTGCTTTTTGGTTCTGCGCAGTTGAAAGATGAAGCAATGTTTGATACCTGGCTTAAATTGGAACACTTTCCGACAAATAATGAGGTGGTACGCAATTTGCCTATACGTAATCCTATTATCTGGTTATAAAAATGTTACATATGAAAACACAAACTATTTTTGTTCTACTATTTTTAGGAAATGTATTGTTGCAGCCAATGATGGCGCAAACCAATCGTGTGACTACTACACGTACTACCGGTATAACTGTAGAGAATGGAGTAACAATGATGGTTACCCAGGAAACCACTACCCGTTACCGGCGAACAACTTCACAAGGGGTGCCTGATGCAAAGTTGGGCTACACTCCCGGCGAAACACCCATGAATCTGGCATTGCCGCTTGCCGAAACGGTGATGGCACGTTATCCTGACTATCGGTTGGCGTATTGGAAAGACTATACGTATGTACAGGGATATATGTTTGAGGCAATGGATCGGTTAGGACAGTTAACCGGTAATCCGGATTATCTTGAATATATCCGGAAATACATAGATTATTTTGTAGATGATGAGGGAAACTATAAGGGTGGGGGACTGACCAATCTTGATAATTTCATGACAGGCTCTGCTTTTTGTACCCTATATGCCCGTACAGGTAATGAAATATATAAGAAAGCTGCTTTACAGATATTAAAAGCTGTGGATGACTATCCCAGTTCCGACGGACAATTCTGGCATGGAAACCGGAGCCCGAATATGTGGATTGATGGTGTTTTTATGATGCAGATGTTTCTCATCCGTTGCGGACAATATGTGGGAGAGACTGATTATTGTTATAATACAGCTTGCCGTAATATTATTGCTGCTGCCCGTCATCTTCAACGTCCGGACGGACTGGTGCTACATGCATGGACCACAGAACCGGAGAAAGCCGTCTGGGCTGATAAGCAAACAGGTTTGTCGCCTGAAGTATGGAGCGAAGGTATGGGGTGGTATACATTGGTGGTTCCCGAACTACTTGCCGTGCTGCCGAAAACTCATCCGGATTATAACAAAATACTCGACATATATATAAAGATGTGTCGGGGATTGAAGTCTGTACAGGATAAGTCTACCGGTGGTTGGTTTATGGTCGTAGATAAGGGTGACAATCCATTGAATTTTATTGATCCTTCGGGTACTGCAATGTTTGTTTACTCCCTTCGGAGGGGTATTAATCTGGGGTTACTGAAGCCAAAGGAGTATATGCCTGTTGTCACTGAAGGTTATGAGAGCCTGCGCCCTTTTATTCAGGTTAACGAACAGGGATTGCTCGATGTAATAGGAGCCTGTGACGGAGTGGTTATAAAGAAGAATTTCATAGAATATGTGACTGTACCCAAGATACTCAATGCAAAGGAAGCCGTTGCAGGAATGCTATGGGCAGCTGTAATAATGGAATCGGAGAAATTAATGATAAATAATGAATAAGAAACAGATATTGACGATCTCTTTTCTGGCTACTGCCCTTGTGGGGGTTGCCGGTGAAGTAAACCAGGTGGTAAATGATACTGTTCGTTTGGATGAAGTAGTAGTGACTGGGACTATGACAGAAGTGAACCGGAAGTTTTTACCGATGACTGTCACTTCCTTGGATAAACAAGAGTTACAAGGACGCTATACCAGCTCTGTTCTGACTGTACTCTCGGAACAAGTTCCTGGAATGTTTGTTACAGGACGTGGTGTGATGGGGTATGGGGTTGCTAATGGTGCAGCCGGTGGAATGAGCATTCGCGGTATAGGTAGTAGCCCCAATACGCAGGTATTGGTATTGATTGACGGACATCCGCAGTATATGGGTATGATGGGGCATCCGTTGCCCGATGCCTATGAATCGGCTATGGCTGAAAAAATAGAGGTGGTACGCGGACCGGCTTCTGTGCTCTATGGTTCCAATGCGATGGCAGGAGTTGTCAATATCGTTACAAAAAAGCAGCAACAAGATGGAGTGCATACCTATGGTCGTGCAATGTATGGTTCATACAATACTTTTAATGCTGAAGCTCACAACGCCTTTCGGCGAAAGGGTTTCAGCTCTTTTGTTTCATTGAATTATAATCGTACAGACGGACATCGTGAGAATTCCGAATTTGATCAGTATGGAGGATATGCTAAGTTAGGGTATGAATTTTCTTCTCATTGGAATGCCTTTGCAGATGTGAATGCCACTCACTATAATGCTGCCAATCCCGGGTTAGTATCGGCTCCTATGATTGATAATGATGCAGAGATAACCCGTGGTATGACTTCTTTTGCACTATTCAACTCGTATACCCGTACATCCGGTGCTTTGAAGTTTTTCTATAACTGGGGTAATCATCAGATTAATGATGGATATACCACAGGTGGTAATCCTCAGAAAGAGCTGTATCGTTCTACCGATAATATGTTGGGGCTTTCTCTTTATCAGTCCTATTCTTTCTTTACTGGCAATGATATAACAGTAGGGATTGATTATGCCCGTTACGGTGGTCATGCCTGGAATACTCCTTTGGCAGAAGGTGGTAAAAACAGTGATATATTATCTTCTACTTATATAAATAATGTAGCCGGATATATTAATTTTCGTCAGATACTGGCAGAGAGATTGACACTGAACGCTGGTCTTCGGCTGGATTACAATGATAAGTCGGGAAAGGAATTGATTCCTCAAGTGGGTATAAGCTATATTGTTACTCCTGTCACAGTACTAAAGGCCATTGTAAGCAAAGGTTTCCGCAATCCTACGATTAAAGAAATGTATATGTTCAAACCTCAAAATCCAAATCTGAAACCGGAGAGTTTAGTGAATTACGAAATTTCTGTCGGTCAGAATTTTTGGGATAATGCTTTGCATTTTGACCTTAATCTGTTTTATATAAATGGAAAAGATATTATCTTTACGGACACAAGCACCGGTTCACCTGTGAACCGTAATATAAATAAGGTGGAAAATTATGGTATCGAACTGGCTACAGCCTGTCAATTGAACAGTCATCTGGGGTTGAATATGAACTATAGTTATTTGCATATGAAGTATCCCGTTCCGGCTGCTCCGGAACATCAGTTATACCTGGGTGGACGCTATGCCCGGAGTAATTGGAGTGTAGCTACAGGATTACAATATATCAATGGTCTGTATACTGCTATGGGTAGTATAACCACTGAAAACTACTTGTTGTGGAACGTTCGTGTCGCCTATTCCCCCATTAAAATAGTGGAGATTTTTGTAAAAGGAGAAAATCTCCTGGGACAGAATTATGAGATTAATTCCGGCTTTCCTATGCCGGGAGCTACCGTATTCGGAGGAATCAGTATAAACATTTGAAATAAAACACCATGAAGAAAATTGTATTTTGTTTAAGCCTGCTTATGTTTGTCATATCGGTTGTTCGTGCAGCTGATGGGGATGAACTTGTGCGTATCCGGCAAAATTACGTTCGCTCTTTACTTCCTTCAGGAGGCGAACAGGAAGACTTAGTCCGTTATTTACAGCAAATCACTCCTGAAAGTGAGATGTCTGATCAGGTAGTAATGGAGTTACATCAGCTTTATCCTTTTGATTTAAAAAAAATACAGAGATATCTCTCTTCTCAGAAAGCGGATGGGACATGGCCAGATATTAATTATAGTGATAAGAAACGTTCGGGATGGGAACCGAAGATGCATGCTGAACGGATACTGGAACTTGCCAAACTTTATCGTTCGGACAAGACGGAATATAAGGGTTCATCAGAGGTCTCAAAAGTAATCCACGCTGCATTGAATTATTGGTTTACCACAAAGCCTGTTTGTCTGAATTGGTGGTACAACCAGATAGGTATCCCCAAAACGATGGGTGCCGCTTTTATCCTTTTGGAAGATGAACTATCTCCGGCAGAAAAACAATCGGCTGTTGAAGTATTGGAACATGCCAGGTTTGGTATGACCGGACAGAATAAAGTTTGGTTGGCAGGTAATGTGTTGATGCGTGCTTTGTTGCAGAATGATTATCCTTTGGTGAAAGAAGCCCGGGATATTATTGCTTCCGAAATAATGACCGGTGGGAAAGAAGGAATAAAGGGAGATTGGAGTTTTCATCAACATGGCGCCCAACAGCAATTTGGTAATTACGGACTGTCGTTTTTATCGGGTATGAGTTTCTTTGCCGGGTTGTTTTCCGGTACTTCATTGGCATTTGATGATAAACAAATGGAGATATTGAATACGTTGCTTGCCGATGGTTATCGTTGGATTATCTGGCGGGGAGAGATGGATATAAATTCTCTGGACCGGCAATTATTCCACAATGCACCTATTCACAAAGCATTGAGTGTGGGATTTGTGGCATTGACGCTGGGAAACAAAGAGTTTGTTGCTGATAATTTTCCTCCTCGTAAATCGGGAAGCACATTTACCGGACATAAACATTTCTGGCAATCGGACTATACTATTCACCGTCGTCCGTTATGGATGGCTTCAGTGAAAATGTCTTCTGAGCGGGTGATTGGTTCCGAACAGGTGAATGAAGATAATTTATTGGGATATTACATGGGTGATGGAGCCACTTATATCTATGAAGATACAAATGATTATCTGAATGTATTTCCTTTCTGGGATTGGAGAAAGATTCCAGGTATAACATCCTACGAAAGTGATGAACCTGTACGGTGGAAGAAGGGAAAACAGGCTGTTAATAATGCATCTTTTGTAGGAGGTGTATCTGATGGTAAACAAGGAATGACCGTTATGGACTTCAACCGGGATGGTATACAGGCTCGTAAGGCGTGGGTGATGACAGACAATTTTGTACTTTGCTTGGGGGCAGGTATACAGTCTGATTCAATACTTGCCGTTACTACTTCTATTGATCAGCGTTTGAAACGGGATGATCTGCTCGTGCTGCAAAAAAAACAATGGAAAACAATAGAAGGTATGCAGCAATTTGATGGAAAAGAACAGCGTTTCTTTCATGGAAATACCGGATATATTCTTTTTGGGAATTCTTCTGTAAAAAGTGTAGCCCATTCGGAGAAGCGTACGGGGCAATGGCGTGATTTTATGCAGATGTATCGTCCGCAACCGGTAGAAGGAGAAGTTGTATCTTTACATATTGACCATGGAGTACATCCGCAGAAGGCTGCTTATCAATATATTCTTCTTCCTTCAGTTAGTCGTGACCAGACGGCAGCATTTGATCTTTCTTCTGTTAAAGTAATACGTAATGATGAAAGTGCGCAGGTTGTTTTTGCTGCAGGTAATTATTATATGGCTGCTTACCAACCTATAAAAATAAAATTGGCATCCGGACTTTCTTTTGAAGCTGTTACACCGGGAGTTTACATGATTATGCCTTCAGGTAAGAACTATAAGGTTGCTTATGCCGATCCAACCCATCAACAGCCGGAAGCAAAAGCTGTAATTAATAAAAAAGAGGTTCGCTTTTCTGTTTCATCCGGGAAAATGGATGGGACTACTATTATAAACTGAGAAATACAAGTGAACGTATAGGGTTACAATCTTTTTTATTAATCTTCATTTTCTCCAGCCAGAGAGACATAACTTGTCACTCTGGCTGGAGTTTTTTATTGGTAAATGCTATAAATAGGTCTGATATATACAGAGACAGACATTGAAATAGAGTTTTTATGGTGGCTGATTCATTTTTACAAGCCATTGATACAAATTAGAAAGCCTTTTTAGCATACATCACCTATTTTTGTGTTTGTAAAATACAATGTATCAATATTCGTGTGTCCGCACACAAATATTAATTTTGTATTTAAGATATTGATTATCAATGATGTTTTGCAATATTGATAGTGCTGATACAAATTCTAAAGCAATTGAGATGTTTCTTAAAATTCGTTACCAGGAATGTGCTTATGTTTGTGCTATCAAAAAACTTAAAAGTGATAAAACACCTGTTGTTAATTTAAGTCTAACTTAAAATTTATACTACTAATGAAAACAAGAAGAACACAATTTTATCCACCATAATGGGTGGGTAGTCGTTATTTCTATTCTAAATTATTAATGTTTAATCTAATATTATTCTACAAATGAATGAAAAAGTGAGAAAAGAATCTCCGATAGCCAGTATGCTATGGAAATTTATGTTATTTGTTGGCTTATTGTTGGGAGGTACATCTCAATTATATGCGCAACAAAGCCAGGTGACTGGTTCTATTATTGATGCCGAAGGAGAACCTATGATTGGAGTCTCTGTAAAAGTGAAAGGTGCATCTCATGGTACTATCTCTGATATGGACGGACACTTTAAACTAAGTGTACAGCAAGGACAGACACTCGTGTTTTCTTACATGGGGTATATCACACAAGATATCAAATGGAAGGGACAGTCTACTTTAAAAATTGTGATGCACGAAGATGCCAAAGCATTGGATGAAGTAGTGGTAGTAGGTTATGGTACAGCAAAGAAAGCAAATCTATCGGGAGCAGCAGTCAATGTAGATGCCGCTAAGATTGAGCAGAAACAGCCGGTAAATGTAATGGATGCATTGCAGGGAGAGGTTCCTGGTGTGCAGATTACTGCTGTTTCAGGTGCTCCGGGTGCCGGATCAAGCATTCGTATCCGTGGTGTTTCGACGTTTGAAGCAGGAGGTACTGAACCCCTATATGTAGTAGATGGAGTAATTGTTGAAAGTATTGATCATATCAATGCCAACGATATTAAATCTTTGGATATTTTGAAAGATGCTTCTTCAACATCTATCTATGGTGCCCGTGCTGCCAATGGTGTGATTATTATCACAACTAAATCCGGTGAAAGCGGTAAACCTCGTATAGATGTTCGTTATCTTAATTCTTATGGTGTTCTTTCTAATACACTTCCACAGTTGAATCGTGCAGAGCGTGAAATATTTGCAAATACAATTCAGTCTGTAGCCGGTAAGAATCCATTTGCTATGTTCAAATCTAATAATGACTCGGTGAATATTCAGGGGACTACCAGTAACAACTATCAGGATGTGATTTCACAAACAGCTGTTCGCCATGATGTGAATGTGAGTATCAGTGGAGGTAGTGATAAAGTACGTACTATGACCAGTATTGGATATCTTGATGATAAAGGTATTATTCTGACCAGTTATGCAAAGCGTTTTACAGGTCGTACTAAAGTGGATTATGAACCTTATAAATTTTTGAAATTCACTACTAATATTAATGTAACCTATCGTAAACAGAATAATATTAGTGAGGGTAGTGTATTTTATAACGCGATCAGGCGACCGACCGAATCGATTCTTTATTATCCGGATGGTACTTTGGTACCTGCTTATGGATCAAGTCCGTCTGGTAAACGAAATCCGATTCAGGAACTATTGGAGCGTACGGATGAGACTACCACATATGAAGGACAGTTATCGGAGATTATGGAGCTTTCATTCCTTAAACATTTCAAGTTCGTAGGAAAAGCAACAGTTTCGTTGAGTCATGCTGACCGTAAGCAATATGCAAGTCCAAATGTGAACAAAACGAAGAGGGAAGAAGTGGAAGCCGGATGGGATAAAGGTTCTGACCGTACTATTTGGAAAAAGAATTATTTGATAGATGGATATCTTGATTATGCCCAAACCTTTAAACAGGCACATAATGTACATGTGATGATTGGTGGTAGTATAGAAGATAAGATGTCTCGTACGACTCTCATGGAAAGTGAGAAATATTTGAATAAGAACATGCTTGTACCACAAGCCAGTACATTGACCGGATATTCTATAACAGGAAATGGAAACAGTATGGTGTCTATGTTTGGTCGTGTTAATTATGACTATTATGGAAGATATATTGTAGAGGGGTCTGTCCGTCGGGATGGTTCGTCCAGATTCGGTTCTGAAAATCGTTATGGTGTATTTCCGGCCGCATCTGCTGCCTGGCGATTCTCTGATGAGTTTTTCATGGATTGGTCGAGAACAGTACTTACTGATGGTAAAATACGTGCCAGCTGGGGTATTAATGGTAACGACCGTGTAAGTGATTATGATACTTATACGCTGTATGCCGTAGATCCGGACTATAGTTATAATGGGGTAACAGGTGTTATTCCTAAGTCATCAGTAGGTAATGCTTATTTGAAATGGGAGGAAACCAAGCAGACGAATATCGGTCTTGACTTGACTTTCTTTGATGGGAGACTTTCATTTACAGGTGACTATTATGTGAAAAAAACAACTGGTTTGTTTAATAACGATGCTATTCCTACTGAAATCGGGTTTAATAGTATGCGTGTGAATGCAGGTTCAGTGAAGAATGAAGGTTTTGAGTTCAATATTTCGGCAACTCCCGTTCGTATACGTAATTTCTCATGGTATACCTCTTTTAACTGGTCTAAAAACAAAAATACAATTTTAAGTATTGTAGGTGAACCTCGTGATTTTGAAACTAACTGGTGGATTGAACCGGGAATGGCTGCAGGTAATTTTTATGGTTACAGACACTTGGGAGTATATGCTTATGATGCAGACAATGCTTATGATGAAGGTTATAAGAATCGATTGATTCCGGTATTTAAGCGTGACCAGTACAATAACGTAGTAATAAATAAAGTTGGAGGTCCCGAAGTGCTTGGCTATACTTATGCTGATGGTACTAAATATGAAGGAGAAATTTATCAGATGAAGGCCTCAGGAGTAGTATGTAAAGGTGGTGATGTAATTTGGGAGGATAAAGACCATAGTGGTAATATTGATGCCGGTGACAAACAAATATTAGGGAATGCACAGGCTAAATGGTATGCAGGATGGAATAATACATTGAAATATAAAGATTTTACTTTGAACTTCTCATTTTATATGAGTCATGGTGGTCTGATTTACAATTCACTTTTACGTGATTTGACAAGTTATGGCGATAACACTTCCAATCCGGCTCCTTGTGGAATTCTTCAGGGATGGAGATATCAGGGACATATCACTAATTGGTTTACTCCGGGACAGAATGCACGTACTACCGAAAACAGTCGTACCCTAAGTAGTAACTATCTTGAGGATGCTTCATTTATTCGTTTGCAGAATGTACGTTTAAGCTATCAGTTGCCTTCGGTATATGCTAAGAAAGCATATCTGCAGTCTGCACAGATTTATATCTATGGTTCTAACTTGTTGACTTGGACTAACTATCGTGGCTACGATCCTGAAATTACTACCGGAGGCGTATTGAACCCTGGTAATGATTCACAGAAGTATCCGAAAAAACGTGAATTTGGTTTTGGTGTAAATGTAAGTTTCTAAATGATTAAAACTATAATGAAAATGAAAAACTTTAAAATATTATCATGTTCAGTTTTATTAGCGGGGATGTCTCTCTTCTCTTCTTGTGAGGACTTCCTGACTAAAACTCCGATAGCTGATTTGAGCAATAAAGCTTACTGGACCAGTGAGTCGGATCTGAAAGCATGGAGAGCCGGTACATATAATGGAGTACAGAAAATTGTATCAAGTACTTTGTTGGCTTGGGGTGAATTACGTTCAGATGATTATTACATAACTCTGTATGCCAATGCTGCTTTACAACTTAACTCTTTGGATTCAAATGGAAGTTATTGCGACTGGGAAAAATTATATCAGGTCATAAACCGGTGTAATCTGGCTATCGAGAATATCCCTGAAATGGGACTTTCTGAAGACGTGACCGGATCATATCTGGGGCAATTTCATGGCTTAAGAGCTTTGATGTATTTCTATGCAATACGTGTTTGGGGTGAAGTGCCATTGATTACTAAGTCATGGGATGGCGATTTGAATACTAAATATAATTCACGTGCTTCTCTGGAATCTATCTATGAAGTGATAGAGGATGATTTAAAAATTGCCATTTCGTCATTGGGTAATGAAGGTGTTTACTATTTTAATCAAGGAGCTGCTTATGCATTGCAAACAGATTATTTGATGTGGCGAAAGGATTATGCCGGAGCATTGAAAGCATCGGATAACTTACTGGCTTTGAAAAGGTATGAAATGGTAAGTAATACTACCGATTGGAAGAAAATATTTACAGATCCTACCAATAGCAAAGAGACTATTTTCACTATAGAATGGGACTTTGAGAAAAATAATAATAATAGTTATGGTGGTCCGATTGGTGTTGGTGGTGGTAATGCTCATTATCAGTTGTCTAATTCGCTGTTTCAAAGAATGCTCCAGGATAAAAAGGATGTTCGATTCTGGGGAGTTGTAGATACGTTGAATATATATAACGGACTGGACAAACAAACTTTAGCTCCGGGGAATTCTCAGATTATCTATGGAAGTACTGGTGCATTGGCTAATAAACTGTGTAAGTTCTTCCCGGTGAAGTCTACAGATCCTGCTGTTGAATTTGATATTCCTGCTACTTCCGGTTGTGTTTTTGAAATACCTATTTATCGTTTTGCTGATGTTATGTTATTGCGTGCAGAAGCAATGATTCATGAAAATAAACCGGCTCAGGATATTATTGATATAGTCAATCAGGTACGTAGTCGTTGCGGTAATACGATTGTTGCGAAGGTAGAAGATTATCCGGTAAGAACTGGTATGACGCAGTCTTCATTGGAAAAACTGGTATTGGATGAACGTCAGATGGAATTTTATGGTGAACCTAAGCGTTGGTTTGACATTATACGTACCGGATATGTGAATGAAATACTGGATCCGCATCTATCTTATATTCAAGCAATGCGTGGTGAAGAACCTGTAGGTTTTGGCAGTGATTTAAGACGGGTTCGTTTCCCGATAGCTAAGTCTGTCTTTACGTCCAATCCAACTTTGGTAGGGCATCAGAATCCTCCTTATTCAGAATAATGATAATAAATAGTGTATATAATGAAAAAGATAATATTAAATATAGCCTTATTGGTAATTCCAATATTCACATTTACAAGTTGTGAGTTATTTGGCCTGGATGTGCAAACTCCTTATGACTATGATTCAGAGAAAGGAACCTATGATAATCAGATTACTATGAATGCATGGGATTTCATGAATTCGCGTACCGACTTGTTCTCGTCTCTGATAGAAGCAATTAAATATTCGGGAGTTGATCCGGAATTATTCAAACAGTCTGATAGAACCTATCTGTTGTTGACGAATACGGCATTGACTTCATCCAATAGCAGTGACCGGAGTTTCTGGAATGAGAATGCTTATCCGGACGAGTTTAATCCGGAGCAGTTGATTATTCCTACCAGCTGGGAAGAATTGGATAAAACCGCAGTGAAGAATATGATTATGTATCATATTATAAAGAAAGCTCTTTCGTATTATGAACTGACTGATTTGACAAAAGGAGTTATAACATTCTTCCCTACAGAATATGATTCTCCTTATGGATACATGGCTGTCGAAATGTTGAAAGAAGGTGCTCTAAGTATTTATTTCAATAACTACGAAGATCATTTTCAGCTGAAAACAAAACCTCGTACCAGTAATCTGCAAAGTCCTAACGGATCATATATTCACGTGATGGATAAATATATGCAGTATCCTACAGATAAAGAATTAGTATCTATTCCTATTTATGCAGCAAAATGATTATGAAAAGAATAAAATATTTATTGATGGGAGCCTTTGTGGCTTTAATGGCATCTTGCGATGATGATTATGTTGAAATAGACTCTTTGCAGGTGTTTGGTGAAGAATTTTTTGCCGGAGAAACTGTTAATGTCGGTATGTCTGTGAGAATGAGTGATCCGGATAAAGCCGATTATTATTGGGAATGTAACGGGGGAACTTTGTTACAGCGTCAGGGGTATACAATGAATCAGTGGAAAGCACCGAGACAGTCGGGCAGATATACGATTAAATGTACTGTAACCTGTGGTGGGGCAAAAGAAACCCGTCAAGCTGAGATTTGGGTAAATGGTTTGTTCTTTGATCGTTTTGGAGGAACAACGGCAACAGGATGGTCTAACTCAAATTCTGCGACTCAGATTCGTGACGGACGCTATCAGTTGAATGTCACAACACCTAATGCTACTACCCGGAATTATGGTGAAGTACGTTATAATCTGAATCAGAAGGATTTTTACCCACCGATGTCCACTCGATTTGATTGTGGTATTGTAGGAGGAGCGACCAATACAAATAATCCTAAATATCCGGTAGATCCTGTTAAGTTTGTATATGGTGAGAATGCATGCGCAGTTGCTGTCTCAGGAAATACGCCCTCTGTAGATGTTACGACTACTTATTTTATCAGTGAAGTCCGTTTTGAGTGGTGGCCTAAGAACCATATTCTGGCAGCAGTACCATGGGGAACTAACATTTATACAGATGTAAATGGTAATCCGGTAAGTTTCAATGCCGATGAGTTTGATGCTATTATACGTTTCCAGTGGACCTTGAAAGCTGACAGAGAAAACGGACGTCCTACGGTTCAAACGGGTTGGGTGGCAGTACCGGTAAAAATACAGAATAATCTGTTGAAATATGACGTGGAAGAAAGCAAAACAGTTGGTCTGGCGATCAGTGAAGACTATACTATAAAAGCAATGGTAGGAACAACAACTCTTGCTACAAGTGATGTGATGAAGCAGTGGAGAGCGACACATGACAATGCTGTTTTCCAAATAAAGGAATTTAAATATGTATATCCTCCATTGACACAAGTTTATCTGGATAATGTATTCTTCTATAGTGACGATATATTTGGAGGTAATTGATTGTTAAAAAGGTTATGAAACCGGGGGAGGTGATTTATTAACCTCCTCTGGTAAGTATAAATCATAAATCAATATGCTAATGAAAAATTTGTTACTTTTCATTTTTGTTCTGGCTTTTTCCTGGCCCGTTGTTGCTCAGAATTCTAATGATACTATTGTAGGACGTTTGGTTGATGCTAAAGGGAAGGCAATTCGTAAAGCTTTGGTATCTGTTAAAGACGTAAAGGCCGAGACTGATCGTTATGGTATTTTTCAGCTGAATAATGTTACTCTGCAAGATATACTGACAGTTATTTTGCCCAAAACAGAAAAAGAAGTGCAAGTTTCGGTAAATGGTATAGCCTATCCGAATATTGTTTTGGGGCTCGAAATTTCAGTGACAGAAGATAAAGGTGAAATCATGAAACTAATGTTACGTAGTCTGCGGCGTTCTCGTTCGGTATCGAGTACTATTGTGGTGACAGGTGAAGAACTGGTTGCTACGGGTGAAAGTAATCTCTTTAATGCTTTAGCAGGTAAAGTCCCTGGGTTTACAGTGGTAATGAAGGATAACGGAGATATCTCTGCACAATTACGGGGGTCTACTTCTATTAGTTTGGATACTTCTCCTCTTTATCTGCTGGATGGGACACAAGTCGAAAGACTGGATAATGTGAATATCAATGATATAAAGAAGGTAGAGATAAGTAAGGATAGTAATATGTATGGTGCCAAAGGTGCCAATGGAGTGATTGCTGTCACTCTGAAATAGTAATATGTAACCTTTTTATTTTTTATAATTATTAATTTAAAACCAAGTATCATGAAAAAAAGTACTTTAATTTTATTGGCAGCTTTATTTACTGCTAATTTATCTGCAGAAGAAAGAGTGGTAACCTCTCTTGCAGGGGATGCGGAAACAGAAGGTAGTTTCCGTCAGGTAATGAACTCATTGGAAAATGGTGATATTGTGACATTCAATATACTTGAAGGTGATGAGATTATATTGGAGGGACAAACCGGGTGTCCTAAAGCTGTTGGTAATGTATATGTTATTGATGGTATTAATAAAGCTACAGGTAATAAGATAACTTTTACAAGTACAGGTGATTCTTTTATCTTTTTCAAGGGTTTGGATGGAGCTACTGCTTCTCGAATGGATATTACGTTTCGCAATATAATAGTCAAAGGATTCATAAATGGAGGAAATGGAGCGGCATTTGCAGTAGGAAACTCTAAAACTGCATCTGAAGGTGATACAGAGAATTATGCAAATCTTAGATTAATAAATTGTGAAGTGAGCGATTGTTTAATAAATGCACCTGCAGATGGTAAAGCTTCCGGATGTGTAGTCTTCAATAGTAGAGGAGTTAATGTTATTATAGATAAATGTGTGTTTTCGAATAATGAGATTATATATCCAGAGGCTTTGCTTGGTACTAAATTAGCTCAAGGAGGAGCTGTAATTGGTACTACTGGAAATAATAATGGTTCATTCTTTATAACTAATTCTACTTTTTCAGGTAATAAAATAAATGTAGGAAGAGGAGGAGCTATTTTTACTGGATATGCGGCTACGTTAATTAATTGTACAATTGTGGGAAATTCAGGTGAAATAGGTGGTGGATTTTATGCACATAACAATCAACCAATGGTTCTTATTAATTCTATATTTTATAAAAATGTTTCTACAGGAACAGATATTGCTGGTGAAGATGTCAGAAGAAACAATGGTAGTTTTGAGATACATAATTGTCTTGTAGGCTCTGCTAATGAATCAGAAGGTGCAGCTGCAGTTGGTTTTACATTTGAAGGAAACAATAATATTACTGTAATTCCTGAGGTAATGAAAGTGTTCGAAAATGATGCAGCTCCTGAATTGAAAGATAATGGTGGTAATACACTTACAGTTGCTTTACATGCTACGCAAAGTATGGCTGCTAAAGCAGGAACTGCTACTGTAGCAGGTTTTGATATTCCTACAGTAGACCAACGTGGTTATACTCGCGCTGCTAAACCTTGTATGGGTGCCTTCGAATTAGGTGGAATTGAGCCTGTAGGTATTCAGACTGCAACAGCCGACGCTAAATTTAACTATAGTGTGGAAAAAGGACGTTTGGTTATTGCAGAATCCGGTGAGTGCCGCATATTCAATACGCTTGGTGCTAAGATAACAGAGCTTACTATCAATGGTAGTGCTCCTATTAATCTTGAATCGGGTATTTACATTGTTCGTTTTATGAATGAAGCTGGTACTTCTGTTGCTAAAGTACTAATACCATAAGTTTAATAATTATCAGGGTTCTTTGGTGAATATGATTTGTCAAAGAACCCTGCTTCTTTAAAAAAATAGAGAAAGATGAGATTAAAAAAGTATTTCTTATATGTTATCCTGACTTTTGTGTCTGTGTCGATATTTACTTCGTGTTCTTCGGATGACAAGGAGGAAGAAGCAATTACTCCAAGTCTGACTACTACTCCCACAGATGTAAATGCTAGGGCAAGTGGTGAAGACGTAAATATTACAGTGAAAGCAACTTCTACCTGGACTACAGTAATTGATGATAAGGTAGATTGGGTTAAAGTTAAGTCATCGGATATACAAGCCGGCAAATTAGTGCTTACTATAGTTGCAAACACTACTCTTGAATCGCGTTCGACAAATGTTATTGTAAAATTGGATAACACTGATTTGACAAAGCCGATAAAGATTTCCCAGGCTGCGGCCACTGCTTCTTTGGTGATATCTCCAGTGGAGGTGGTTGATATACCGGCTGAAGGTAAAGAGTATACTTTTACTGTTGAGAGTTCTACTGGAGTAGATTGGGAGTATGAAATACCTGGAGAACAACAGAGCTGGATAAAAGAAAAATCGAAAACTGATAAATCGCTCACACTGTCTTTTGAGGCTAATACAGGATCCCAACGCGGCTGTTATATTGTCTTTAAAGACAAAAACAAAAAGGCACCCAATTTTAACGTTAAAGTTATTCAGTTGAAATCTGAAAATTTTGATCCTAATGATCCGATTCAGATGGGATACACTTTACAAGGAAGCATGAAGGGAAGTGCGGATTTGGTTGGTAAGGGGTATGCGGATGTACATACCTATATGAGAAAGTTTGGTTGGGACTATTCAGAACATCCTAATTCATCTACTAAGGACCATAATGAAGTAGACCATATTGAAACTGTGTTTGATGCTACTATTAATCAGTATATATTTAGATTTATTAGTCACGCAAGTAGTGCTCTTGATGGCGACCGTGGTTCAATGAATGACCGTATGCGTAATGAGATGAAGACACAAACGAGTGCAGCCTGGTATAAATTGAATGGTAACTGGGGAGAGTCTCAAATATTACAATGGAAATTTAAGATACCTAAAGGGTATCGACCCAGTACAAGTTTTTGCCACATTCATCAGCTCAAGGCACAGGAGGGTGACAATGGAGCTCCTGTTATTACTATTTCTCTTCGTGGAAATAATGATGGAACCAATCGCAGAGTACAGGTAATTCATTCTTTGGGGTCTGACCATAGTGCAGGAACCAAAAGTCTGGGGACTTTTGTAGATAATGTGAAAATAGAAGAGTTTGAAGATGAATGGGTACAGGTAAGTGAAGAAGTGAAATATGATCATCATGGCAAGTATCGTCTGGTGATAACTCGTATCAGAGATGGTAAAGTTTTGATAGACAATACACAGAATGATATTGATACATGGCGGAAAGGAGCAATTAATATCCGTAATAAATTTGGTATTTACCGTAGTTACGGAGGTAGTGGAGGTCAGATTACCAATAATATCAAAGATGAAACTATTGATTTAGCTGACTTTGTAATTTATGAAAAAGATACAAATCCGAGCCCTGCTGCCCACGATTAGAAAGATATAAGTTGGTTTGAGATGGGAGCTATATTTAAAGATAGTTCCCATTTTTTTATTCGATAACTTTTCATATATAATGTCAGATACATGAAAAATATTTTATGTTATAGTATTTGTTTACTGTTTGGAGTACAGCAGCTAACAGCTCAAATGGTTTCAATTAAAAGTCCCGATAATAAGATTGTTTTGAATATAAAAGATGATGCCGGGCAACTTCTTTTTAATGTAAAAAAAGGGGAGATAGCTGTATTAGAAGATTCGCCAATGTTTTTTTCTTCCGGTGAAAAGAAATTATCGGCAATACATTTACACTCTCCTGAATATTATAAAGTAGATGAGACGTACCCTATCCGGGGGATTCATTCGCTTGCGGTAAATAAAGCAAATGGAATGAAAGTAAAAGTAGCGGATGAGAAAAATAATACTTTATATACGATTGATGCCCGTGCTTATAATGATGGGATTGCTTTTCGCTTTCTGGTAAAAGGGACTCAGACGGATAAATATGTTCCGGAAGAGAGTACTGTTTTCAAGTTACCTTTGGGAAGCCACATTTATTACCATGATATGTATGCACATTATGAGGGCATCCATAAAAAACAGGAAATAGATTGTGTTAGTAAAGGCGAATGGGCAGCACCTCCTGTAACAATTGAGTTACCACAAAAACAAGGATATGCGTGTATTACAGAATCTGCTCTCAGAAATTATCCGGGTATGTCTTTACAGGCTGATGGGGAATGTGGACTTGTTGTCAGACTGGGGCATGAACAACCGGCAGGATATCCGTTTGCGCATGACTATAGTTTGGAAGAGGCCAAACGTTTGTCTGAACCGGCTGTCATTGCTGGCAATATTGTAACTCCCTGGCGAACAGTAATTGTTGCTCCTGACTTGAATGGACTGGTAAATACTGATCTGATTACTAATTTGTCGCCAGCTCCAGATAGACGATTGTTTCCCGAAGGAGTGAATACGAAGTGGATTAAACCGGGGCGTTCTGTATGGTGCTGGTTGGATGGTGGTCAACGTACTTTGGAAGGCATGAAAGAATTTTCAAAACTTGCCGGAGAATTAGGATTTGAATACAATACGGTTGATGCATTCTGGTATCGGTGGACGGATGCACAGATTAAGGAGTTGGTTGACTACTCTGCTCAGTTCGGGGTTAAAATATGGCTATGGAGGCATGGACGTGATCTGCGTGATTCTCGTAAGCGGAAAGATTTCTTTGACCGTTGTCAACGGTTGGGAATTGCTGGGGTGAAGCTGGATGCTTTCTCCCACGAATCCAAAGAGTTTATTGATCTTTATCAGGCATGTTTGAAGGAGGCAGCAGAACATAAGCTGATGTTGAATATCCATGGTAGTGATAAACCAACAGGAGAGGTGCGTTCGTGGCCGAATGAAATGTCTCGTGAAGGAATTCGCGGCTTGGAGTATGGTAAGAATCAATACGAATGGGCTACACATAATACTACGTTACCCTTTACCCGATTGGTTGCCGGAGCGGGTGATTACACTCCAATGATATTTGGTGACAGGAAATTAGATACATCCTGGGTACATCAGATAGCGACAGCACTAATATTTAATTCTTCTGTTATCTTTTTCGGTGCGCATCCTCAAACTATACTTGATAATCCGGCAGTGGATGTAATAAAAGACATACCGGCTGTTTGGGATGAGACAATTGTACTACCTTGTAGCGAGATTGGGAAAATTGCTGCCTTCGCCCGGCGTAGTGGTGATACTTGGTTTCTTGCCGTGGTCAATGGAAAAGAAGCGCAGACAATTCAATTCCCTCTCTCGTTTCTGGGTACAGGTTGGTATGAAGCTACAGTTTTAAATGACAGACCTGCTGATGCAGGAGCAATAAAAATAGAACGTGCTTTTTGTAGGAATAGTGATTCTCTTACAGGGTATATGCGTAATGGAGGAGGATATATAGTTCGATTTAAATCTAAATAATGAATTGATATGATAAAGAAAATAATTGGAATAATGGTTGCTACCTCATTTTGTTTTATAATGCAGGCACAACAGGTTTTTACTGATGTAAGAGTTATAGCCGAACGTTCAAATATGCGTTCTGATCGACGTCCTATTCCCGTGGGATATTATGATGAGCAAGCTGATCAAACGTTTGTATGTTGGATGTCTACGGATAGTCATCCGGTTGTTAAGGCTTATAATCATGCTACGGGGCAGTGGAGTGAAACAAAAGTAGTGGCACGCTCTCCGTTTGTTGATAAACATAATTATCCGGGAATGTTACGTGGAACTGACGGACGAATCTTTTTGTTTTATGGTTGTCATAACTCTACCTTAAAGATGGCTGTTTCTCCTAAACCGGGAAGTATTGAAGGAGAATGGACGGATCGTTTTATAAATGAGGCAGAACGTGCGTCTTATCCGGCTCCTATATTAACGGAGGATGGAACATTTTATGTGTTTTACAGAGATACACGTCAAACCAATAAATATTCGGATGACAGACCTTATCAGTTTGTGAAATCTACAGACGGAGGAAATACCTGGATACGCCAGATGGTCATTGATCCCTTTCCCCGTGTTACAGATAATATGATGGAGGTTTATAATGGGCAGGTTACTTATCAACCCGCAGGGAATGGGAAAAAGGAACGCATTCATATAGCTTGGACTATTTGTGGCGAGAAATTGGGTAAACATGCTCATGCTACTTATGGAAGAAATGTATATTATGCTTATCTTGATCCTTCTAATGATCATATGTATAATGTAGAAGGAATAGATCTGGGAACTACCATTGATAATGAGGAGTCGGATAAATATTGCCAGGTACTGGAGACTCCTATACCAGAACGTGGACACTCTGCAGGGTTACAGGTATCCGTTCACTATCGTGATAACTCATGTCCTGTTGTACATTATCAATATCCGGAAGAGAATGCAGCCCGGTTGTCTACATGGGATGCCGGAGAGTGGAAACATCTTACTTTTGAGGCCAAAGGTGAACCCAGAGGCATTGAGAAATTAGGTCCCGAGTCATTTCGTATTTATGCTACTATGGGTAGGAGAGCAGTTACCTTTATTACTAATGACGGAGGACGTAGTGTACAGAAAGAAGCAGAGATTATCACTCCTTTTTCGCTTTCCCGTTGTTATTGGATAGAAAATGCCCGTCCGGAACTGAAATTATTGATGTTTTCTAATCCGTTACCGGATGCTCCTAAGACATTATCTACCGCTAACAGAGATGTATATGTGGCTGGTATAAATGAATGATTTACCTCTTCTATTATTTAAACGGAGTGTATTCCCTTATCTCAAAATTGAGATAAGGGAATTTTTTTAGTATTCTGTCTCTGAATACGTATTTTTAATATGCAAAAGCATATACTTTCTTTTTCCTTTTTTTTATGACACTTTTTGACTACTTTTGCGTGTCTTGATTAAACATTGTAACATTTTAAACTATTATTTGGATAAACTATGAAAAAGAAGCTACGTTTTTCCTTATTCTTTTTACTAATTTTATTTATGAGAGGAAGTATGCAGTCACAAAATGTACAGAAACCTTTTGATATCGATTTATGGCAACAAGGTATGCCTAATACAAACGGTATGGATAGTGCTCCTTTTGATGAATCAAAAGGTAATTTCAAACCTTCAATTCGTGTTTTTCTTCCCGCACCTGAATTAGCTACCGGTCGGGTGATTGTTGCTTGTCCGGGAGGTAGTTACTCACATCTTGCTTATAATCATGAAGGTTATGATTGGGCACCTTTTTTTAATAAGCAAGGAATCGCCTTGGTTGTATTGAAGTATCGTATGCCGAAAGGAGGACATAAAGAAGTTCCTTTTTCTGATGCGGAAGAGGTTCTGAAGATGGTGAGAGATAGTGCAGATGTATGGAATATAAACCCGAACGATGTTGGTATTATGGGGTTCTCTGCCGGTGGACATTTGGCTTCTACCATTGCTACACATACTTCACCTGAACTACGTCCGAATTTTCAGATATTGTTTTATCCAGTTATAACAATGGATAAGAGTTACACTCATATGGGATCACATGATAACCTTTTGGGGAAAGATGCTCCGGCTGAGTTGGAGGAACAATACTCTAATGAAAAACAAGTGACCAAAGATACTCCTCGTGCTTTTATTGTATATAGTGATGATGATAAGACGGTTCCTCCTGCAAATGGTGTGAACTATTATCTGGCTTTGAATAAGAAAGGTGTTCCGGCTGCCCTTCATGTGTATCCTTCCGGTGGCCATGGATGGGGAATCCGTGAAGATTTTATATATAAAAATCTGGTGTTAGATGAACTCTCTGCCTGGTTACGATCATTTAAAGCACCTCGTAAAGATGCTATACGTGTGGCATGTATCGGCAATAGTATTACCTATGGATCGCGTTTGAGAAATCCGGAAAAAGATGCATATCCAACTATTCTGGGACGTATGCTGGGTGATGGATATTGGGTGAAAAACTTTGGAATAGGATCACGTACTATGCTGAATAAAGGGGATCATCCGTATATGAAGGAGCAAAAATACAAAGATGCGCTGGCATTTAATCCGAATATTGTTGTTATCAAATTAGGAACGAATGATAGTAAGCCTCATAATTGGGTTCACAAAGATGAGTTTGCAAAAGATATGCAGACTATGATTGATGCATTTGGGAAACTTACTGCTCATCCGAAGATATATTTGTGCTATCCGTCTAAATCATATGATAATTATGGAATCAGTGATAAGACAATTGTGAATGAAATTATTCCGATGATAAAGAAGTTGGCTAAAAAGAATAAGTTATCGGTGATAGATTTGCATACTGCAATGGATGGGATACCCGAACTTTTTCCAGATAAAGTCCATCCAAATGAAAAAGGTGCAGAGATAATAGCGAAAACTGTGTATGGAATAGTAAAAGAATAAAAAAGTTATTATGATACAAACGATACAGCTGCACGGAACAGACAAACAACTTTATAAAATTGTGGCTCCATTAGTTATGGATCCTGAAGTACTGAAAATGAATAACAATTACCCTTTTAAAACTACTGATAAGTTTACCTGGTTTATTGCCGCAAGTGGGAGACATGTGGTCGGATTTCTTCCGGTAGAACGAAGAGGGAAAGAAGCTATTATTAATAATTATTATATAGGAAAAGACCAGGAAGAGGCTCTTGCTCTTCTGCTGGTGGATGCTATAGCAGCTTTTGATACAGACAAAACGTTGGTTGCTGTAGTTCAGGTAAAGCATCAGGCTATTTTTGAAAAACACGGATTCATAGTAGAGAAAGCCTGGAAACTATATGTAAAAATGCGGAGGGATGAATGAAGAAAAAAGAAGTAGAGGTAAAGAAGAATGTATATGAATTGGCGCAGGAACGTTTGCGCATGATTTTTAAAGAGTTTGATAATGTGTATATCTCCTTTTCGGGAGGAAAAGATAGTGGTGTACTTTTGAGTCTATGTATTGATTACATACGTCGTAACAATTTGAATGTACGTATCGGAGTATTTCATATGGATTATGAAATACAGTATAAGATGACTATTGACTATGTGGACCGCATGATTGAGGCTAATAAAGATATTATTGATGTATATCGCGTGTGCGTTCCTTTCCGTGTGGCAACCTGTACATCGATGTATCAGTCTTTTTGGCGTCCATGGGAAAAAGGGAAGAAGAAACTGTGGGTACGCCCTATGCCGAAAGATGCAATGACGGAGAAGGATTTTCCTTTTTATAATGCTCAGATGTGGGACTATGAATTTCAGATGCGTTTTGCCAAATGGATACATGATAAAAAAGATGCAGTGCGCACTTGTTGCCTTATTGGTATACGTACCCAGGAAAGTTTCAATCGGTGGAGGTGCATTTATCTGAATCGTAAATATCAGATGTACCATACGTATCGTTGGACTTCTAAAGTGGCAAATGATGTTTATAATGCATATCCTATTTTCGATTGGAAGACAACAGATGTATGGACCGCCAATGGAAAATTCCATTGGGATTACAACATCTTGTATGATTTGTATTATCGTGCCGGAGTGAATATAGAGCGTCAGCGGGTAGCCAGTCCTTTTATCGGCGAGGCTATAGAGAGCTTGTCTCTCTATCGGGTTATTGATCCTAATACCTGGGGAAAAATGGTAGGACGTGTGAATGGGGTTAACTTCACAGGGATGTATGGAGGCACTCATGCTATGGGATGGCAATCTATAAAACTTCCGGAAGGTTATACCTGGAGAGAATTTATGTATTTTCTTTTGTCTACATTACCGGAACGTGCGCGTAAGGGATACCTGAGGAAGCTATCAGTCAGTGTCAATTTCTGGCGTACCAAAGGAGGATGCTTAAATGATGAAACCATACAAAAACTGATTGCTGCGAAAGTTCCTATTATTGTGATGGATAATAGTAATTATAAAACAGTGAAGAAACCTGTTCGGATGGAATATCAGGATGATATCAATATTGCAGAATTCAGAGAAATTCCTACTTATAAACGTATGTGTATCTGTATTCTGAAAAATGACCATGCCTGTAAGTATATGGGATTTTCGCCAACAAAAGAGGAGATTAGTAAGAGAAGTCAAATAATGGAACAATATAAAAATATTCTGCAATGAGTTGTAAAAAGAGTCCTGTGTATGATGTGAGAGCTGTGCCTGTAGACAAAGTGGTTGCTAATGATTATAATCCCAATATAGTTGCTCCGCCGGAAATGAAGTTATTAGAATTATCTATTTGGGAAGATGGGTTCACTATGCCCTGTGTGTGCTATTATGATAAAGAAAAAGATATGTATATTCTGGTAGATGGTTTTCATAGATACTCTGTTCTGAAAACATCCAAACGTATTTACCAACGTGAAAACGGTTTGTTGCCGATTGTAGTTATCGACAAAGATTTATCCAATCGAATGAGTTCTACGATTCGTCATAACCGTGCCCGAGGTGCCCATAATATTGAATTGATGTGTCACATTGTTGCTGAGTTGGATAAAGCTGGTATGTCTGATCAATGGATTATGAAGAATATTGGAATGGATAGGGATGAATTGCTGCGTTTGAAACAGATTTCCGGATTGGCTGATTTGTTTGCAAACAATGAATTTAGTATTCCGGAAAGAGAGTCTCCCCTCAATTCAAAAGAGAGTACTGTGGTTTAAAATATTATTTTTTATATTTATAAGCAGCTCCTTGTATTTCCGAAATACAAGGAGCTGCTTGTTTTAGCGAAATAAGGTATCTATTATTTTTTGCTTTATGTGTAAATCTTTAATGATGTGTGTCCCGTAAAATGAAATTTTGTGTATTTTATTTCTTCTCTTTTTTATTTTAGACAAGTATTCTCTCTGGAATGCTCATAATTAGCACATCAGTGTTCTTTTTTCATCGCTGAAAGAGGATAAAAGCTTTATTTAATTCAATAGAATGTCTCATCTTTGTAATGTAATAATTACTCCGGGACAACCAGTTAATAATTATATATGAGTTGACGAGAAAAATTGTTCTGTAAGTCTGTTTAGTTAAATTGTGAACTCGTCAAAAAGGATGCAGAATGCATCTAATGTTTTTTATAGATGTTAAGATCCATGGGTTATATAGATTTTGATAGAAAAATTTATATAATCTGTGGCTTTTAGTTTGAATTCTTTTATTGGTTTATTATTTTATATCTTTGGAAGAGGTTAATAAAGAGAAAGGGAGTTGCAATCACTGCACCTCCCTTTCTACATCACTGAATAGAGAATTATGGAGAATTATAGTTGTTCTATTATCTCTTTTTGTCGTTCCATAAAATTAATGCGTTGTACTTCTCCACTTTCGGAAATTAGGGTTGAATGTCTTTTCAAGGATTGTATCCAATTCTTTTGTAAAGTACATATCTGTTGATTTTGTGAATCCATTGAGTTTATAGAGTATACTCTGAACAGACTGATCTGAAAATCACTCTTCTCAATATAAGTATAGGTTGCTTCAAAGTTGATATTTGATAGATAGATGGCCACTTTGTTTCCATTATTAAATTCTCCTTTTATAGATAACTGTTCCAATTCATGTAATAATAGGAGAAGTTCATTCTTTAACTGTTTTACATCTTCTTCTGAAATCAGATTTAATCCTGCAAAATACTTAATTTCTTTTATGAATGAGTAGATGATATTACTATCCCATATAAAACAGGTTTTCTTACAATGTTTTACTGTTTCACTTAATTTTTTGTGTGCAGAGATGACTTTCTCAGGAACTTGCATCTCGGCTAATGAGTGAGGAGTTTTTATTTTCCCGTTTTGATATACCCAGCGACACAAGCGAAATTTAGACAGACTCTCATAAGCTGAATAGAGTGTGAAAGGAATTATATTGGCTGCGGTATATATGGTTGTACTATCATCATTTCTGATATAATTAAAGATTCTCAGATAACGTTCCAGTATTTCATAATAACTTTCTATCGGATCGGGTGAATGTTGCAGATTCAGATCGAATGTAGCCCGGTTTGACAGGTGATTGCCAATTATCTGATCGATGGATATTCCGAGTTTGTGAGATATAACAGCGACTTCATCAAAAGTGAAAGCTACCTCTCCGCGTAGTCTGCGATAAACGGCCTCTTTTCCCATACATAGTGTATTAGTTAGAAAATTGGCAAGTGTTTCTTTTGGAGCGATACGCTCTTTCATTTCGTTGATGAGTTCGTTTACTATACTATTCTTCATACTTGCTTATATTGCTTTTAGTGATTTTCTTGTCGAAAAATGATTTTATGCAAATATAAAGCTTCCTGTCTGATAATTAGTATGGAATAAAACGTAATAGTGAGTTGCGTTATTTCTTATTTTATTGTTTTGTGTAATGTAGATTATGAAAAATGAAATTATACAAAAATAAAGCAAACGTATTTTCGTTATGAGAAAATGTATTTGCTTTTGATTCTGAATATCATTGATATATCTTTTTATAATGTATCAATTATCTCTCTTTGCTTTTGGAAGAATTGTATACGTTGCATTTCTCCACTAACGGAGATTAGTGTAGAAAACTTTTTTAATGACTGAATCCATTCTTTTAAACTCTTACACATTTCAATATCTTGTGTCGTGATGGAGTTTATAGCATAAACACGTATCATACTCAGATGTACATTGCTACTTTCTACGTAACTATAGGTTGCTTCAAAGTTAATATTAGAAATATATATATTAACCTCATTGTCAGATTCGAATTTTCCTTTTCTTGCCAAGTTCTCTAATTCGTCCAATAAAAGTAACAACTCTTCCTTGATCTCTTGTCTGGCCTTGTCGGAGATGAGCTGAATGCTCGAAAAATATTCCAGATCATTCACTATGTGGGAAAAAATATTGCTATCCCATATAAAACTTGTACTATGAATCTGTTCTGCAGCATTTACAAAGTCTTTTTGAATATCTTGTAGTTTGGCTGGTATCTCCAAATCGTCAAAATGCTTGCAACCGATATTTTCATTCTGATACATCCATTTAAACAGTCTGAACTTAGACAATATATCGTGTTTAAGATATAATGTCTGCGGGATAGTGTTGGAAGATGTAGCCAATTCAGAAATGGGATCATCTTCTATACTTTTTAATAGCTCGGTATACTTATTTATAATATCGTAATATGTTTCAAAGGGATTACTGTGGTGAACCACATTCATGTCAAAAACGGCGTTTTCCTTAAAACTTACTCCTATCATCTTGTCGAGTGATACTCCCAGTTTTCTGGAAATAATAGCAGCTTCTGTCAGAGTGAAAGGAACTTCTCCACGTAGTCGTCTGTATACGGCTTCTCTACCGATAAACAAATTGTCCATTAATACGTTTGCTATATTACTGTTTGCCGGTATTTTTTCTTTTATGGCTTCAATGAGCCCTTCATTTAATTTATTTGTTATCATAATCATTGTCCTTTTCTTGTTTTCTAGATTTAGAACAAATAAGAGTAGAGAGATGTTTCGCATATCGCAACTATTTTCATTTTGTGGTTCATTTTTTGGCTTGTGTGGGGGTGAATGAAATTTTATATGAAATAAAAAAGTTCATAATATTTGCATAATTAGGGTGAATCGTCTACATTTGTCCGTGCATAAATGGAACTTATAATACATGAAAAGAATATTAGTTAGCGGTGGGGCCGGATTTATAGGTTCACATCTCTGTACCAGATTGGTGAATGAAGGTAATGATGTTATTTGTTTAGATAACTTGTTTACAGGTTCAAAGAGTAATATCGTGCATTTGATGGACAATTATCATTTTGAGTTTGTACGTCATGATGTGGCATTTCCATATAGTGCAGAGGTTGATGAAATTTATAATTTAGCTTGCCCTGCTTCCCCTATACATTATCAACATGATGCCATTCAGACGATAAAGACGTCTGTAATGGGGGCTATTAATATGCTGGGATTGGCTATGCGTGTAAATGCTAAGATATTGCAGGCTTCTACCAGTGAGGTGTATGGTGACCCGATGGTACATCCACAACCTGAAAGCTATTGGGGGAATGTAAACCCTATTGGCTATCGTTCATGTTATGACGAGAGTAAAAGATGTGCCGAAACTCTTTTTATGGATTATTATCGTCAAAATGATGTTCGTGTAAAGATTATCCGCATTTTCAATACATACGGTCCTCGTATGCTTCCCAACGACGGACGAGTTGTTTCTAATTTTATAGTTCAGGCATTGCAAAATCAGGATATTACTATCTATGGTTCGGGAGAACAAACACGCAGTTTTCAGTATGTAGATGATTTGATCGAAGGAATGATCCGGATGATGAATACTCCTGATGATTTTACAGGACCTGTGAATATTGGTAACCCTAATGAGTTTTCTATCCTTGAATTGGCAAAAAAAGTAATTGAACTGACTGGTTCGAAATCAAAGATTATATTTAAGCCTTTGCCGCATGATGACCCTAAACAGCGTCAGCCGGATATTACATTGGCAAAGGAGAAACTGAATTGGAAACCAACGGTAGAACTGGAGGAAGGTCTCGGACGTATGATTAATTATTTTAAAGATTATAAAGTATAAAACAACCAGATAAAGCTATATAAAAGATGAACATGGAAATAAATCCTTCAGAATACAAAATACTAATTGTAGATGACGTAATGTCGAATGTATTGTTGCTGAAGGTACTTCTTACCAATGAGAAGTTTCAGATTGCGACAGCCAGTAACGGTCGTCAAGCGTTGGATCAGGTTACAAAAGAGAAACCTGATCTTGTTCTGTTGGATGTGATGATGCCTGATATGAGTGGCTTTGAAGTTTCTCAGCAACTGAAGGCCAATCCGGAAACGGCAGAAATTCCGATCATCTTTTTGACGGCTCTGAATAGTACGGCGGATATTGTGAAAGGTTTTCAAGTAGGAGGTAATGACTTTATTTCAAAACCTTTTAATAAAGAAGAGTTGATAATCCGCGTCACTCATCAAATCTCACTGATTGCTGCGAAGCGTATTATCGTGGCGCAGACAGAGGAACTGAGAAAGACGATTATCGGACGTGATAAGCTTTATTCTGTAATAGCTCATGATCTTCGTTCTCCAATGGGATCCATTAAAATGGTATTAAATATGCTTATATTGAATTTGCCAAGTGACACCATAGGACCAGAAATGTATGAGTTACTTACGATGGCCAATCAAACTACAGAGGATGTGTTCTCTTTGCTTGATAATCTATTGAAATGGACTAAGAGCCAGATCGGTAAGTTGAAGGTAGTATATCAGGATATTGATATGGTAGAAGTTACTGAAGGAGTGATAGAGATTTTCTCGATGGTAGCTGAATTGAAAAAGATCAGTATTCGTTTGGAAACACCAAGCAAGTTGGACGTACATGCTGACATTGATATGATAAAAACAGTTATCCGTAATTTGCTTAGTAATGCTATCAAGTTTAGTAATGAAGCAACTGAGATATTGGTAACAGTGCAGGAACAAGAGGGTATGGCTGTCGTGAGTGTAAAAGACAGTGGTTGTGGTATCGACGAAGAGAATCAGAAGAAATTGTTGCATACAGATACTCATTTCAGTACTTTCGGAACGAATAATGAAGAAGGTTCCGGGCTCGGTTTGTTGCTTTGCCAGGACTTTGTTATCAAGAACGGTGGTAAGTTATGGTTCACATCTACTAAGGGAGAAGGATCTACATTCAGTTTTTCTATCCCATTGAAGAAATAAACAAGAGAAAACTTACACTATTAAGTTATAATATTATAAATGCCCGAAGCCTGCTTTATATAGAAAGAGGGCTTCGGGATTCTTTTTTATTGGATGTGTCTATTATGAAGTTACGTTTCTGCTATCTCGCTTTATGGGTACTTATAGTCATTCTTGGGCTTGGCTCACGGACTTACGGTGATTATCTACCTTCTTTTGTAGCCACTTATGCCGGAGATACCCTTTGGGCTGCTATGGTATATTGGGGAATAAGCTTTCTTTTTCCCCTTACCCGTTTATTACGAAGAGTGACGATTGCTCTGCTGTTTTCTTATTGCATTGAAGTGAGTCAACTATATCAGTCCGATTGGATAAATGCGATTCGGGGAACAACTTTGGGGGCATTGATTTTAGGACATGGATTCCTATGGTCTGATATGCTGTGCTATACAATAGGCGTTGGACTGGCAGCATTAACAGACTTCTTTCTTACTTATAAGAGGAAATAATTAACCGGATATCTATAAAGGAGTTTTTGCTTTTGGATTATGGATAAATAATCGGAACATAAATGACATGTATTTAAAGGCTTTATTTGTAAATCAGTGTCCCATTTAATTTATACTGACTCCAATCATTATATGGCATTGGGAATTATTGCCGCAATATAACAATTATCATCCGGATATTCGGATTTGAAGGTATTATAGGCTATACCTATTGCTTCTTCTGGCGAATCAGCTTCAATATTCTCCTTAATATTGAGAGATTCAATCTCTTTGCCCTCTTTGACAAGTATATAATAAATGATCACAACATATTTCATACCTCATGATATTTAAGTGCCGGAAATAGTGCCGGAAATGCAAACATACGCCTTTTTATTCATAAAATCAAAATAAGTAATGAGAGTATTCTGTGCATAAATAGAGTTATATTGATAAAAAATCAGATTTGAGGAGAGAAATAGGAAGCATTTTTATACTTTTGCGACCGATTTCGGATAGGATACAATCGCGCGAAGAAAATAAACGTTATGGATATATTTTGGAACACTATTGCGGGGTACAACTCGGCTACCTGGCTTTTTCAGTTGATAATTGTTATTATTGGTATCATTCTTACAGGGCTATTGCTGAGGAGACCAGAGTCATGGGTGAAGTTATCGATGAAGTTTTATCTTATATTTCTTTATATATGGATTGCGGTGGTATATTATTATATTTATTGTGCCGAACGTAACTATAATGTTGTGATGGCTCTTTTTTGGGGAGTGATGGTCTTAATATGGATATGGGATACGTTGACCGGATATACTACGTTGGAGCGTAGCCGCAAATATGATGGTCTGGCATATATCCTGTTGGCTATGCCTTTTATTTATCCTTTACTTTCTTTGGCACGCGGACTGACATTTCCGGGTATTACTTCTCCGGTGATGCCTTGTTCGGTAGTGGTATTTACCATTGGATTATTATTGTTGTTTGCACGTAAAGTGAATATGTTTCTTGTGCTCTTTCTTTGCCATTGGTCGCTCATCGGATTATCCAAAACCTATTTTTTTCATATTCCTGAGGATTTTTTGCTTGCCAGTGCCTCTGTGCCGGCTCTTTATCTTTTCTTCAGAGAATATTTTTTGAACAGACTGCATACTGATACAAAGCCCAAAGCTAAACTTATTAACTTATTACTTGTCTCTGTTTGTATTGCCTTGGGGATTATTCTTACAGTTACCATGTTCCTGCAACTGACTCCGGCCGAATGATGAGGTCATTTTTGTCAAGAACAGATTTATTGATTATTAACCTAAAAGCGACTTTTCCGGAAGAAAATATCTGTTGCATTGCAACATAGTGTTATTTGCATCGCAACATACCAGTAAACGAATCGTAACATACTATGTAATTTTATGGGTATTGAGAAAACTCCGTTAGATGCCCTATTTATATGCCTTTACAAGCATTCTAACCGGATCTCCTTTATAATTATTTTCACAAAGATAATCTATTTCTTTGTGAAAGTTAAGTAAATGAAATTTGTTTTACAGAAAAATTTCCATTAATATTTCTTTATTCTATAAAACGTGCGCAGTGCATACCGGATAATCTTTCCCGGAAGCCAGCCCTTAACTTTGGCAAACCCTACTTGCGATAATGGCCCGGTAAGTGTCCGGAAAGGAGGATTCTCTTTTTCTACTAACTTTAATATGGTGGTTGCCAACTTTGAAGGTGAGCATCCTCCTGTTTCTGCTTTTTCTATGATCTTTAGTGTATCTGCGAAATATTGCCCGTAATCGGGATTGTTCAGGGTAGTGGCAGAGATATTCCGATTGGCTGTAAATCCAGTATTAAAATCTCCTGGTTCCACCACACATACTTTGATACCAAACGGATGTATTTCCAGCGAAAGAGCTTCACTGTATCCTTCTATCGCGAATTTTGAAGCAGAATAAAAACCCTGATAGGGTACTGCTATTAGTCCTGCAATAGAACTGATATTGATAATCTTTCCTTTGCGTTGCCTACGCATAATAGGTAGTACGGAACGACATACACGAACCATACCCAGAAAGTTTGTATCCATTTGTAGGGCGATTTCTTCATCCGTTGCTAGTTCTAGTGCACCACCAATGCCCACACCGGCATTGTTTATCAGTACGTCAATACGTCCGTGTTCTTTTATAATACGTTCCACTACATGGTGTATGGAGTTACTATCAGTAACATCTGCAACAAGCATCGTCACACTTTTTTTGTTTTCGGTTTGCTTTCGGCTTGTGCCATATACGATGTGTCCTTGTGCAGCGAGAGTTTGTGCTGTTATTTTTCCGAATCCTGAAGAGGCACCGGTAATGAGTATAACTTGTGGTTGTTTCATGAATCATTTTTGATTTTGGAACAACAAAGATAAATATATTCTCTCACGGAGATGTATTCATGGAGATTAATTTCTCTTTATATACCCATACAGCCAGCCCGAAGTATACCACAGTCTGTACCCACAGCGTGATATATTCCGGGCGTATATCTGCCATGTTTCCTCCCATAGAGTTTAGTTTTACAAAAGCAAGTGTGCCCGGTGCTGCCGGTATAATATAATGTGCCATTTTCCAATACCACGGCATTAATTCCATGGGATAGGATACTCCGGAGAGGAAAATCAATCCCACGGAGAAGAAAGCAATCATCAGCAGAGGAGCTTCTGAGTCGGTAAACCAGCGTGAAGCTGCCAACCCGAAGAAACTGGTTGCCAACAGGTAGGGGATGAGCATGATTATAATATCCTTGCCACTGCCTATATTGGGAATACTAAAGAAGTGGGGCAACAATCCCAGCAGAAAGAAAGCGAACAGAGCATACAGCATGCAATAAACAAATGTTTTTCCTGTAACGATACGTGCTGCAGTTTTCCATCCCGTCCCGAATGGGAGGTAGGCACGTATGCCGCCTGTTTGATATTCATCTCCCGTCACCATACCAATAACCATTAGTAATGTCTGAAAGATGATGACCATCATTACCGCCGGAATAAGATAAGAACCGTATCCTTCGGTATAATTGTATAGTGCTGTACCTGAGATATTGACAGGCTTTGCCATAGCTACAGCTATCAGGCCTTGCGGAGGTAGAAATACAGTACCATCTGGACGATAGGCATCATTAATGGCAAGCATCACCCGTGATGATGCTTCTTGTAGGGCTTCATAATAAAGGAAGGCGTCTGTAGTGGCATAGAGTGAGAATACGGCCTCCTCTCCTTGAAATACCCGATCTTCGAAGTTATGTGGCAAGTATAGAATACCTTGTACTTTCCCTTCTTTCATCCATTCCTGTGCCTCATGATAATCCATTGCCTGTGCATAGATTTCTATTTGTGGTGTGGCATTGAGCCAGCGTATATATTGTCGGCTCAAACTGCTGTGTGAATTATCTACCACAGCAACAGGAGCTTTGGTGACGATGTTCGGGGCATACATATAGTTGTAGAGTAATCCATAAACAAAGATACCTCCCATTAGCACCAGCAACACAGCGTAACTGGTACTGATAGCACGAAATTCGCGTGCGATAATAAATGCCAGTTGTGAGAGTTTATTGGATGTTTTCATATTTATGACTGATTATAGCTCGTTTCAGGTGGGGGAGCATCATTAACGCTAATAGCGGGAAGATGCAAAGAAAAACGGCCGAAGGCCATAGGTAGACGAATCCACCACTGGAATAGAGCATAGTTTGTACAATTTCTGTAAAATGGCGTACCGGAAAGAGGGATGAAGCGTCTCTTACCAAAGGATACATATTGGCCACTGGGAAAGTAACTCCGGACAGTGTTGCTCCCAGTGATCCTACCATAGACACAATACTGATAATGAGTGCTACTGCCGGAAACAGAGAGAAGATGAACAGTGCCAGTGATTGGGTTGCGACCACAAAAAGCACGGTCATTGTATTCATCAGCAGCCAGCTGCCATGAAAGGGAATATGCAGCACACCAAACATAGCATAGTTGCCCAGTATACCGATAAGGCTGAAAATGAGAGTGTAGGGTAGGAGTTTACCCATGATGGCGGTCACCATGTTTCCCTTTGCTACGGCAAGCCAGTTGTCTCCGGTACGAAACTTGATTTCACTGCCCACGCTGTACACGGTGATGAGTAATATGAGTACCTGAAACAATACAAAAAAGAAGGGCTGGCTCAGGTAGACCGAGTAATCCAGGGACGGATTGTATATAGGATGATTATTTGCCTGTACAGGTAGGAGGAATGTTTCTATTTGTTGTTCATTTACTCCAAGTGCTACAGCCTGCATCGCTATGGGAGATAATGCTACTGGTGCAAGCGATGTTTCGAATGCCGCCATTAGCTCGCCGCCCACTGAGAGCAGTGCATAATGATAATAATAGGCGAGAGTAGCTTCATTGCCTGTTGTGGCATCCTGCTCAAAATTGTGAGGGATGGAGAGATAGCCATATATCTCTTTACGTTGTACCGCTTCACGGGCGGCAGCTTCATTGGTAAAGTGGCGGGTTACCTTGAAAGTGGGTACTGCCGATATATTTCTTGTTATTGTCCGTGAAGTTGCTGTGTTATCCTGATCGACAATACCGATAGGTATATTCTCCATTTGTCCGTTGCCGAAGATAGTAGCCATAAAGAAGAGGGTGAACAATGGCAAGACGATACAGACGCCAAAATAAAGGCGGCGTGAAGTCATCCGTGTCCACTCACGACGTAGGACGGAGATTAGTTGATAGTTAGAGGTTGAATATTGAGAGTTATTAGTCATAATTAATAATTTAATAATATACCGATGCAATTCCCCACTGTCCATTGTCAATTGTTCACTGTCAATTGAACAAGCACCGACATTCCCGGCCTTAATCCATCTACAGATTGTGTGGGTCTTGCATGTATTTCAAAAGTTTGTAAATCGTAGCTACCCGTTTGTTTGGTCGATTTCCATGTAGCGAAGCTACCCAACGGACTGATATAATATATCTCAAATTCTACATCTTTTTTAGCTATTGCCGGAACATCTGCTACAAATTTACCTCCCATACGGAAGTTTGGCATTAAATCTTCACGTACATTCAACACCACATGTACATCACTCATCACTACCAGATTCATGATAGGTGTTCCCGGTGCTACGAGTTCTCCGCGTTTGGGGAAGATAGTGGCTATCTGTCCGTCTTCGGGAGCTGTAAGGCGTGCATCTACGAGTAGAGAAGTTACTTCATCCACTGTGCTGCGTGCCGCATCTACCAGACTTCTTGCCGAAGCTTTATCTTCACTCTGTGCACCATCTACCGCCATTTGATATTGTTCATAGGCAGCACGTTCTGCAGCAACTGCTGCTTTGTACATTGCTTCTACCTCATCTTTACGTTGTGAAGTTATCACGCTGTCTTTATATAAAGTAAGTATCCGGTCATAGGTAGTCTTTGCCAATGACAGATCGCTCTTTGTTTTATTCCAAAGTTGCTGTGCAGTAGCCACAATCTGTCGGCGTGTACCTGCATCAATCTTTTTGTTTTGCTGTACAGCTACTTGTTCCAATGCATCCAGTTGGCGATATTTGGCTTCTATGGTCGGACTGTTGATTACTACAAGTGTATCGCCTTGTTTCACCCAGTCTCCCTCGCGTACTAAGAAAGTGTCAATACGTCCGGGCAGTTTTCCACTGATACGTATTTCTGTAGCTTCTGCCTGGCCTTGTAGCACGAGTGGTTGTTTTCTCATTAATATCATACCGATAGATGTAAATAAGAGAACAACTATCAGGACAACAATAAAGGCGATGCTCAGACTTTTTCTGTTAGAAGTTTTCTCTTGTACTTCCTTTGAAGAGGGCGTTACCTCTTTTTTTATATTATCTTCTGTATTCATAATTATGGGGTTGATTATCGTTTCTGTTAATTGAGATTCTTTCGTTTTTTTATTCCTCTTTAAGCAAGTTACCAGGCGAAGTGGCGGCATATTGTTTGAATTGTTCCGGTGTACCACATAGGGCCAGTAGATTCATTAGTGCTACATCATATTCGTAATAGGCAGCCAGTCGGGCTACTTTTACTTTAGCCAGCATTGTTTCTGCATCAATCACCTCGGTTGAAGTGGCCATTCCTTCCGTGAAAGCTTTTTTCCGCATTCGCACCAACTCTTCACTCAACTCAATGGTGGTGTTCAAAGCGCGCACGTTATCCTGTGCCTTTTGCATCTGACTATATAGCTTATCTACTCCTACGGCGAGATCGTCTTTTGCTTTTGCCTGCCCCAGTGCTAATGTCTGTCTGGTGAGTTTAGATTGGCGGATCCGCTTCTCACGTTCCAATCCGTCAAAGAGGTTCCAGGTAAAGCCTACCCCGATCATTGTACGAGGTAACAGATTGCTTTGGATACCGTGTGAATATAATGTCTGTTTGCCAAAGAGTGCAATATTGGGCATATATCCGCTTTGATCAATCTTTACCTGTTGCCTGGCCATGTGTTCCTGTAGGTTTAACTGATTGACAAGATAGTTACTGGTATTTACCGAAAGAATAAATTCCATCTTGGGTGGAAGTGAATCATTTATAAACAGAGGTGAGGAAGGAGTAATCTCTCCATTTTCTCCCTCTATATTGAGCAATGTTTTCAGTGCATTCTGTACAACAGCTTCTTCTTTACGTGCTGCTTCCAGTTCGCGTTTCGCTTCGTCCATATTAACTTGTGCAAAGAGACGTGCCGCTTTGTCTATCATCCCGGTAGCTTCCAGTTTGAGGGCATTCTCATAATGCTTTTCCAATCCACGATAGGTTTCTTCGCGCACTGCCACTACTTGTTGTGCCAGTCTTAATCCATAATAACTTTCGGCTAATAGTGTACGTTGTGTGGCATCCACTTGCGCCCGGCTTTCACGGGCAAGATCTACCATGGTATTTCCTATCTTGCTGGCATGGAATCGTTTACCGCCAGAGAAGAGTACCCATTCGGCAGTAACATCTACTGTTGTGAGGTTGCGTGGTGCCAAAGGGAATATCAGCGTATTGGCTCCTATCTGATCGAGTATGCCACTTATAATTTTGTCATCCGGAATAATACTATGTACAAAGTCTTTTGCCGGATCGGTAAATTGTGACAGAGGCTGTTTTACCTCTATTTTCTCTGACATATGTACAAATGCTCCGGTTGATTGCACGCTTGGGTACCAGAATGCGTTCAACTTTCCTTTTTCACTTTTGGCTATTTCCACTCCTTTATCTGCTATTTTTAAACTCTGGTTACCATTGTGCAGTAACTCAAGAGCTTCCTCAAAACTAAGGTGTTGCTTTCCGGAGCTATCTTCTTGTGCTATAACGGTAGGTATAAATAATCCTACCGATAGCATAATGAGAATCATTCGATGGTTTAGGTTCATATTCGTTATTCGTTTATTTCGTGAGAAGTTAACAGATGAAAAAGAAGATTGTTCGCAGACTGTATTTTAAAGCAGAAAAATAAAACCGCGAATTACGCAGTTTAAGGTTTTACTAAACTGCGTAATTCGCGGAATTAAAAAGTTATGTGTAAGAAAGAACCTATTTCATCACCCGGATAGGCAAATCCAACGGTCCGTCATAGGTAGAACGGGTATTTGCCTGTCCTTTCTTCGGTCCTGGTATCAGCGAACTGTAAGTCAGGATGTGGCGTACCCTTTTCTTTTGATCTCGTGTAAACTCGTCCAGATAGCAGAAGCTATAATCCATAATATTCCGTGCTGTAAACGGACCACTCTGGCAGTCGTAACGATGGGCTAAGTCTGCAAAAGAAACATTACCGGACAGGCTTTCCAGCCAATCCATATATTCACCCCTGTCGTAGGTGGGAGTGTCTTCACAATAATCGGTATCTTCGCAAATTTTAACACCGTTTAAAGTAGCCTCGGAGAATGTATGATATAAACCTAAATAGTGTCCAATTTCGTGAGCGAGAGTAATGGCGGCATCATTCTGATTCAAACGTCCATTGATACTTTCTTCATAAATATAAGTACTGTTTATGGATATACAATAAGCATATTGGAGATTATCTCCGGTAATATAGTAGGGGACAGTTTCTGTACCTTCCAGAGGATATCCCTGAGGGGTATATGGGAAATGAGATACGCCTAATGTATTTTCGTCCGTAAAAGTATACACCATTATATTAATGTAGTCGTTTGGTTCCCAGATCAGGTAATTGTAAGTATGGTCATTGGTAAACATAAATTCTTCCATATCAATAGATGCTGATTTCCATTTAATACGTTCTACACCCGGTTCAGACAGGGTATTCCCTTTGGGATCTTCAGTGGCAAGTACAAATTCCAGATTCATATCTACACTATTGGTTCCTGCATGTTTGTAGAGTTCATTCACTCTCTTCAATATTTCCGGCAATCTTCCTTCTTTAACATATTGCGTATTGTTATTTCTGTCATTGTATAGTACATGGAAGATGACAGGAAGTTTATAATGGTATTTTTCCGGGTCAAAAGGAGTACTGGCAGGTTCTTGTTTTAATTTAATTTCTTTATTAATCCCTTGTGAAGTGACTGTAACGACTGCCGTCCTTGCTGTTTTTTCTAAATTTCCTTCAATGTATATCGTTAACTTTTGGTTTTCGAGTCCTGTTTGCGGAGTTACGCTGCACCATTTTTTCGAATTGCTGGAGGCAGTCCACGAACCATTACAGGTTATTTCTACTTCTACAGTTTCTCCATCGCTACTGATAGCATTGAATGATGATTGGGAAACTTCAAGTAATAATGAGTCTTTGTTTGAATCTTCGCAGCCAAAACAGAGAAGTAGCAATGCCAGCAGAGGATATAGATATCTCATTTTCATAATAAACATTTTTTGATATGTAATAATTTAATTAGGATATATGTTTTTCATCTTTATTCTTTCTTAGTATGTTACAAAGTTAATCTTTTTTATTTTATTTGTATCCTAAAGCTTGTTATATTAAAAATATTACTCTTCATTTATACCTGTTTCGTTTTTATTAATAAACTCAGTGTAGAGATTATATAACCACATAAATTTATTATTTCTTATTTTTTTCCGCCTACACATTGCTTTTTTACAAAACAATGTTTACCTTTGCCAACGTTTTCGAAGAATAGAAATGTAATGCGGCAGTAGCTCAGTTGGTAGAGCATTAGCTTCCCAAGCTAAGGGTCACGAGTTCGAGTCTCGCTTGCCGCTCCAAATGAAAAGAGCCATAAATCAACCTGATTTATGGCTCTTGCTATATCTGTAATAATCATGAATAAAGAACTGAAAGAATATCTTATGTTATTGGCGGAACGATATGAAACTCCGGCCTTTATCACAGAAGATCCGATACAAATACCTCATCGTTATACCTCTCAGGTAGATATTGAAATTTCAGGTCTCGTAACTTCCTGGATAGCTACCGGAAACCGTAAAGCCATTATCAAAAGTGCAGACCGGGTGGATTGTGAACTATTCAGTCGTGCTCCTCATTCTTATATAATGAGTGAAGAATGGAAAATGTATGCAGGGCAAAAGAGAAGTTTTTACCGATATTATTCTTATGATGATTTTTATCTGTTGTGTAGTACCTTGCATGCAGTGTATTCTCAAACCCCGACATTGGAAGACTATCTTTATAAGTCCTTTGAAGGATTCTCACCATTACAAAGATTACAATCAGTTTTTGGGCATATCAACGGTATGCCCGAAATACGTAGTACTTCCGAATCAAAGAAAATGTGTATGTTTCTGCGTTGGATGATTCGTCGGGACTCCTGTGTTGATTTTGGTATCTGGCAGAAATTTCATCCCCGTGAATTGATTATTCCACTTGATACTCACGCTCATCGTATCTCTATCGATTTGGGCTTGACAAAAAGCCGTAAATGTATCAAAACAGCAAGTGATATTACTAAAGCATTGGCACGTATCTGGCCCGATGATCCGGTAAAAGGAGATTTTGCTTTGTTCGGTTTTGGAGTGAATGAGCCTGTAAAGTGACAGAAGCCTCGTTATAGCGGCTTTCATTGACAAAAATAATGCAGAAGAATAGGTAGAGTTCAGTCTAATTTCGTATTTTTGCATCCTGTTTTTAATGAGTTAAGAAAACTTTAAATAAAAATATAATGGCAAAAGAACTGAAAGACCTTACCAAACGTAGCGAGAATTACTCGCAATGGTACAATGATTTGGTGGTAAAAGCCGATCTGGCAGAGCAGTCGGCTGTGCGTGGATGTATGGTGATAAAGCCTTACGGATACGCTATTTGGGAGAAAATGCAACGTCAGTTGGATGATATGTTTAAAGAAACAGGTCATGTGAATGCTTATTTTCCGTTACTAATCCCGAAATCTTTCCTTAGCCGTGAAGCCGAACATGTGGAAGGCTTTGCTAAAGAGTGTGCAGTAGTGACTCACTATCGTCTTAAAAATGCAGAAGACGGTTCGGGAGTCGTGGTAGATCCGGCTGCAAAACTTGAGGAAGAACTGATTATTCGTCCTACTTCAGAAACAATTATCTGGAATACATATAAAAACTGGATACAATCTTATCGTGATCTGCCTATTCTGTGCAATCAATGGGCAAATGTATTCCGTTGGGAAATGCGTACACGCCTTTTTCTGCGTACAGCCGAGTTCTTGTGGCAGGAAGGTCATACAGCACATGCTACCCGTGAAGAAGCGGAAGAAGAAGCAGTCAGAATGCTGAATGTATACTCTGATTTTGCAGAGAAGTATATGGCTGTTCCGGTGGTAAAAGGAGTGAAGTCGGCTAACGAGCGCTTTGCCGGTGCACTTGATACGTATACTATCGAGGCAATGATGCAAGATGGAAAAGCTTTGCAAAGTGGTACTTCTCACTTCCTGGGACAGAACTTTGCCAAAGCATTTGACGTACAGTTTGTGAATAAAGAGAATAAGATGGAGTATGTGTGGGCTACTTCATGGGGTGTTTCTACTCGTCTGATGGGAGCACTTATCATGACTCACTCTGATGATAACGGGTTGGTATTGCCTCCGCATTTGGCTCCTATACAGGTCGTTATAGTACCTATCTATAAAAACGACGAACAATTGAAGCAGATTGATGCTAAGGTGGCGGGTATTGTTGCCAATTTGAAGTCACTGGGTATTTCTGTGAAGTATGATAATGCCGATAATAAGCGTCCTGGCTTTAAGTTTGCAGATTATGAACTGAAAGGTGTGCCTGTGCGTCTTGTTATGGGTGGCCGTGATTTGGAGAACAATACAATGGAGGTAATGCGCCGTGATACTTTGGAAAAAGAAACAATTTCTTGTGAAGGTATCGAAGCGTATGTTAAAAATCTCCTTGAAGAAATTCAGGCAAATATTTATCAGAAAGCTTTGAAACATCGTGAGTCTATGACAAGAACCGTAGATACTTATGATGAATTTAAAACAGAAATAGAAAAGGGTGGTTTCATTCTTGCTCACTGGGATGGAACTACTGAAACCGAAGAGAAAATTAAAGAAGAGACGAAAGCGACTATTCGCTGTATTCCATTCGATGGCGATAAAACTCCGGGTAAGTGTATGGTTACCGGTAAGCCTTCTGCATGCCGTGTGATTTTTGCACGTTCTTATTAAGAAGATACTTTATTTCTGACGCGAGTGCCGGTTGCAGATCATTGATCCAACCGGCATTTGTTTTTTTAGTGAATAAGCGGAGTATCTCAGATTTAGCTCTTACTATGAATCGGTATTTCAATACTATCACTCAGTTGGGATACAGTACCTGTATTATGAGCTTAAAATAAAAAAAACGTCGTGATTTCAGCTTTATTTCAGAAACTTCCTCTTTCTTTGTACATATATCTAATAAAAAAGTAATCTTATGAAGATATTGATAGTTGAAGATGAACCTTCATTACGTGAACTCATTCAACGTTCTTTGGAAAAAGAGCGTTATGTGGTGGAGGTGGCTGCCGATTTTAATTCGGCTTTGTGTAAAATAGAAGATTATGATTACGATTGCGTTTTACTGGATATCATGCTTCCGGATGGTAACGGACTTAATCTGCTTGAAAAGCTGAAAGCAATGCACAAACGTGAGAATGTAATTATTATCTCTGCGAAAGATTCTTTGGAAGATAAAGTATTGGGATTGGAATTGGGGGCGGACGATTATTTACCTAAACCCTTTCATCTGGCAGAACTGAATGCTCGTATTAAAAGCGTTATTCGCCGTCAACATCATGATGGAGAGGTTGATATTCGTTTGGGTAATATTCGTATTCTTCCGGATAAATACCAGGTGCTTATTGATGAAAAAGAAGTTGAGCTGAACCGGAAGGAATATGATATTTTATTGTATTTTATTAATCGTCCCGGCAGACTGGTTAATAAGAATACACTTGCCGAGTCTGTTTGGGGAGATCATATCGACCAGGTAGATAATTTTGACTTTATCTATGCACAAATAAAGAATCTTCGTAAGAAACTGAAAGATGCCGGAGCCACTGCTGAAATAAAAGCGGTTTATGGATTTGGCTATAAAATGACTGTTGAATAATTATGAAACTGATTTATCGCATCGTTATCCGCATATCCTTGCTCTTGACACTTGTTCTAGGTGTTTGGGCAGTGTTTTTTTATATGGCTATGATGGATGAGGTAAACGATGAGGTGGACGATTCTCTGGAAGATTATTCGGAAATAATCATTGTTCGTGCTCTTGCCGGAGAGGAATTGCCTTCACAAAATACCGGTTCAAACAATCAATATTATCTTAAAGAAGTTACTGAGGAATATGCGGACAGCCGTGAAGGCATTACTTATAAAGATTCGATGGTTTATATTGTGGAAAAGGGTGAAACCGAACCGGCACGTATTCTGACTACGATATTTAAAGATAATGAAAATCGTTTTTATGAATTAACAGTATCTATTCCCAGTATAGAGAAAGAGGATTTGACTGCTGCGATACGTGATTGGATGATATTTCTTTATATCGCTTTGTTGCTTGTTATAATAGCAGTGAATGTGTGGGTATTTCAACAAAATATGAAACCTTTATATGTCTTGTTGCATTGGTTGGATGATTATCGGATAGGAAATAAGAATAAACTTCTGAAGAATGACACACAGATAACTGAATTTCGTAAGCTAAATGAAGCAGCCCTTCGGAATGCAGAACGTAGTGAACAACTGTTTGAACAACAAAAACAATTTATAGGCAATGCTTCTCATGAAATACAGACTCCGCTTGCCATTTGCCGAAATCGTCTGGAGATGATGATGGAAGATGAATCTCTTTCTGAAACCCAGCTGGAGGAGTTGATGAAGACTCACCAGACTTTGGAGCATATTACAAAACTGAATAAATCGTTGTTATTACTCTCTAAAATAGATAACGGGCAATTTACAGAAACCGTAGAACTGGAACTTAATGAACTTTTAAAGCAGTACATGGATGATTATAAAGAAGTATATGCTTATCGGGATATTCAGACAGAAATAGTTGAAGATGGTATTTTTCGCGTACAAATGAATGAGTCTCTTGCCACTATCCTGATAACTAATCTTTTGAAGAATGCATTCGTTCACAACATAGATGGTGGACATATCCGAATAGAAATAAGGCCACACAGCTTTACGTTTCGTAATAGTGGGGTAGGACAGCCTTTGGACGAGAAACGTATTTTTGAGCGTTTTTATCAGGGTGCCAAAAAAGAAGGTTCTACAGGACTTGGACTGGCAATCGTTGATTCTATTTGCCGGTTGCAGAATATCGGACTGAGGTATTATTTTGAGAATGGCGAACATTGTTTTGAAATTTCAGAAGAGAAAATTTAGGTAAATATGATAATGTCAGCAAGCTGGAATCCGTGGCATGGTTGTACTAAAATCAGTGCCGGTTGTAAATATTGCTATGTTTATCGACAGGATGAAATGTATGGTGCAGATACCAGCAGTCGTGAGGTTCGCAAAACTGCGAATTTTAGTCTGCCTGTGAAGCTAAAGCGCGATAAAAGTTATAAGATAGAGTCGGGAAAATTGGTTTATACTTGTTTTACTTCTGACTTCTTTGTGGATGGTGCAGACGAATGGCGGGCAGAAGCATGGGCTATGATACGTGAAAGGGAAGATTTGGACTTTTTTATTTTTACTAAACGTATTGATCGGTTTAAGGTTGGGTTGCCCGATGACTGGGGAAACGGATATAAGAATGTGATTATCGGGTGTACCGTTGAAAACCAGGAGATGGCAGATTATCGCTTGCCTATTTTTAAAGAGTTGCCGATACGACATAAAATAATTATAGCAGCTCCGCTACTGGAAAGTTTGGCTCTCTCACCTTACTTGGACGATACAATTGAAGAAGTAGCAGCAAGTGGTGAATCGGGGAATGATGCCAGAATTTGTGATTATGAATGGATACTCGATATTCGTAAACAGTGTATAGAAAAAGACATTCCTTTCTGTTTCCATCAGACCGGAGCCAAACTGCTTAAAGACGGAAAGTTGTATCGCATTAAACGATATTATCAGATTGCACAGGCATGGAAAGCAGGTATAAATTACAGAATAGGCAGGGATGGTAAACCGGAAAAAAGAGGAATTTTATAAAAAAGACCTCTTTTAAAAATGATAGATGTTTCCGGCTTTTTTTATTCTTTCTTTAGCCCCTCCCAACGTTTGCCACAATCTTACATAACAGCATTTTGCCATTTGTTGGTAGTTTGTGCACCTTGATAATTTTTCCAGAAATACTCGGAAGTACTTTTATCAGTAAACTATTTGTTGCCTACTTTATAATCAGTATCGTGTATTCTTCTTGGCCAGATTTGTGGTCACTATAAATACAAGAAGAGACAAGACTAATTTTTCTCTCATGTAGAAATGTTTTTTGTTAGACTTTACAAATATAATATATAAGATCGCTTTTTATTTCATTTCTTCTCAGATTTCAAAATCTTTTCAGTTTCTCTTCTCATCTTTGTATCATAATTAAATATTCAAAGAAAAAAACAGTATAAAAAAAATGATTATGAAAAAGTTACTTCTTTTATTTGTGTGCCTGTTTACTATTCAATCTGTTGTAAGGGCAAATGATGATAAGCCTATTAAGGTAGACCAGTTACCACAACCGGCTCAACAGTTTGTAAAATCGCACTTTAGCGACAGCAAGGTTGCTATAGCTAAAATGGAAACCGATTGGTTCGATAAGAGTTATGATGTCATTTTTACCGATGGCAATAAAGTAGAGTTTGACAAACAAGGAAATTGGAAAGAGGTGAATTGCAAGTACAGTGCTGTCCCTGTGAGTGTTATTCCTGTGGTTATTCGTAAGTATATCTCAGAGAACTATCCCGACGCTAAAGTGTTGAAGATAGAACGTGACAAAAAAGAGTATGAAGTGAAGCTCTCTAATAAGTGGGAACTGAAGTTTGACCTGCAATTTAACCTGATTGATATTGATAATTAAAAAAGATAGAGAATAATGAAGACGAGATTTTATTCTATACTAATGGCGGTTGCCTGTATTATAAGTTTGCAAAGTTGTGATAATGATGATGATAACATGAGAGTATCTCCCGAACTTCAGAAAGCATTCCTGGAGAAATATCCTGCTGCTACTCGCGTAGAATGGGAAACAAAAGCTGGTTATTATGTTGCCGATTTTTATGATAATGCCAGTGAAGCTTCTGCCTGGTTCACTCCGGCAGGTGTGTGGTGCATGACAGAAACGGATGTTTTGTATGTAGGCTTGCCCGAAGCTGTGAAAGCGGCGTTTGAACAGGGAGATTATAGCACTTGGACTGTTGACGATGTTGATAAATTGGAACGTCGGGATATGGAAACAGTATATGTCATTGAGGTTGAGAAGAAACCACAGGAAATGGATTTGTACTATTCTGCTGAAGGGCTTTTGATAAAAGCAGTTGCAGATACGGATCATGATGACGATTATGAAAGCCATTTGCCGGCACAGGTTCCGGAAGCAATTCTTTCTTTCATTAACGATAAATATCCCGATGCCCAGTTGATGGAGATAGAAGTAGAACAGGGTGTGACAGAAGTGGAAATCGTTCACGAGGGACGTTGTAAAGAGGTTTGGTTTGATAAAACGAACAATTGGATTTCTACTTCATGGGACATTCGTCGGAATGAACTCCCTGCTGTTGTGACACAAGCATTGGCAAACTCTGAATACAGTACGTATACTGTGGATGATGCCGAATATTATGAAGCACCACAAGGAGATTATTATCAGATTGAGCTGGAGCAAGGAGCGAAAGAGGTAAAAGTGAAAATAGATACGACAGGGAAATTTATCTGATCTCTATTGGACTTAAAGTTATCATAACAGCAATTATAACAGAAAGCGTCTGTTGAAGATCATCGATGTATGAAATAGTAAATAAGACGTAAGTTGCTGAATGACAACGTAATTAATAATGCATTCTTTATGTTGTAAAAGTACGTATTTAAGTGTATCTTAAAAACGTACTTTTCTTGTATATGAGTACGTACTTTTATACCTGAGAAGTACGTACTTTTGCCGGACTAAAAAAGTAGGGTAAGACAAACTGTTAAGATAGTTAATGAGGAAGTGGAATGAAATAGAGACGGTTTGCATAGTACTAAAAATATTTATTTTTTAGTACAAAAAGAAGGGCTCAATTTTTCTTTTCTATATACCTCTTGTCAAGTATTATAAATATTCCATTTGTTGCTCTACGAGGAATACTTCGTTTCTCGTAGAGTTTTGACCCGATCTCCGTAGAGTTTCGATACGTTTCTCGTATACTCTATTAAAACCAAATGTTTCCGCAGAATATTGCTTTAATAAATGTTAACTACGAAAGATATGTC